>VXOP01000116.1 GCA_009839975.1 Candidatus Poribacteria bacterium | reverse complement strand
GTATAACCGAGACCTACACCGAAGGAATTATGATTATCTGTAGGACGAATGAAGTCCATAGTAACCAAAAAAGACTCGTTCCATAATCTATAGGCTGCCCCGATTCGCAATGTAAAAGGCAAGAGAAACGCTTCCTCAACATACTTGATACGGGGTCCAATGTGTTGTGCATTGATGCCAAATGAGAGAGGTAAATCAGGCATAGTATACATACCTCCGAAATCAAATGCAAATCCGCTACCGTTTTCATCTGCGATCTGTTCCCGTAATAGTTTTGCATTCACACCAACTGCTAAAGAATCACCGAATCCGCGAGCATAAGAGAGCACCATTGCCAAGTCATAAGCGTTGAATAACTCTGTCTCATTTCCTTCTTGGTCTCGTCCCTGCATTTCTCCATAAGACTGATAATTTACGCTGGCTCCTACACTGTTTTTCTCTCCTATTGGAAACGCAACACCGATATGTTCATAGTTGATGTCAGCGAATCGTTCGTTGTGCATAAGTGCAAGTTGCGGTTTCTGTAGTTTGACGAGACCTGCAGGATTCCAATACGAAGCATACAGGTCATCAGCAGCTGCAACATGGGACTCACCCATTCCTATTGCTTTCGCACCGATGCCAATCTTGAGGAAAGTCATCGCGCGTGTACCAGCATTTTCGTGAATATCTGAGTTGTCAGCAGCAGGCGATAACGTTGGTGTAATACAAACTAAGATTAACAGTAGGGTAAAAACGTACTTCATTAAATCTCCCATATCTTCCATTCTTCCAATTATCTAACTCGTTTCTGATTCTCCGTAGCCTCCGCCGCCAGGTGTTCTAATCTCAATAATATCACCTTCTTGAATAGCCATAGTCGCTTTTGCTGAAATAGGTTGTTCCTTACCATCTCGGATGAGGGCATTTTCACCTGACTGTCCATTTTCTCCACCTTGTAATCCATAAGGACTGAAAACACGTCGTTCAGATAGTATGGTTACTTCAGCATCAGTTAAGAGTCGTAAGGATCGGACGATGCCGTCACCCCCATTAAATTTCCCTACCCCTCCAGTTCCGCGTCGAATAGCGTATTGTTCTACTTGCATCGGGTAACTTGTTTCAATTGCCTCAATAGGCGTATTCATTGTATTTGTCATGTGAGTGTGGATAGCATGAATTCCATCACAAATTGGTCTTGCTCCCATGCCACCTGCGATAGTTTCATAATATGTAAAATCTCTATCCCTTTCATTATCATATCCACCGACAGTAATATTGCTCATGGAACCCGAACTTGCAGCTGGAACTTGATCGGGACAGGCTTTTGCTAAAGCACCGAATAATACATCAACAATCCGTTGTGATGTCTCAACATTTCCCCCTGCCACAGCAGCAGGAAAATTCGCATTGATAACTGTACCCTTCGGTGCAATAATTTGGATAGGTTCAAGACATCCAGCATTTGAAGGAACATCTTCACCAGCAATACAGCGGAATGTGTAGAAGACAGCAGATACTGTGATGGCATATATCGCGTTTACAGAACCCCGAACCTGTTCAGAAGTACCTGTAAAATCTACTATTGCGGTATCACCTTTGATTTCAATTGATACACAGATTTTGATAGGTGTATCTGTTATACCATCGTTATCCATATAGTCAGAAAATCCATACTTCCCATCAGGTATTTTTCTAAGAAAAGCACGCACCATCCTACTTGCATAAGCACAGAGTTCTTGCATATATGAATTGATTTCTTTTATACTGTATTTCTGCGTAATCTCCTGTAATCGTCTTTCACCTATGCGGTTAGCAGCGAGTTGCGCCTCAATATCTCCTTGTCTCTCTATCGGTGTCCGTACGTTCGCGAGTATAAGACTCAATACATCATCGTTTGTTTTTCCGTTTTGTAACAACTTAACTGGTGGTATGCGGATACCTTCCTGAATCACACTTGTTGCGAGTGGCATTGAACCGGGAGTCATTCCCCCAACATCAGCATGATGCGCGCGGTTAGCAACATAGAAGTCTGGTTCACTATTGGAATTGTCGCTAAACACGGGAGTGACCAAAGTTATATCCGGTAAGTGTGTTCCGCCACGAAATGGATCATTCAGAACGACAACATCTCCCCGAGCCATTTGGGTATTTTCAATTGCTGCTAACACTGAGAGCGGCATTGATCCAAGATGTACAGGAATATGTGCAGCTTGTGCAACCATACCACCATGGGAATCAAAGACAGCACAAGAAAAATCCAGACGCTCTTTGATATTCGGTGAAAATGCAGTCCTCTGCAGGGTAACGCCCATCTCTTCAGCGACTGAGGTAAGTATGTTTTTGTAAAGTTCTAATTTTATCGGATCAAAATTCATAAGCAGTAAATAGTTGGAGATGTCTGCAAAAACGTCTAATGAAGCATCTACAATGATTTTCACTAAGAAGTCGGTTGCATTTTAACACTTTCTCTTGTAATATACAAGAAAAACCGATTGAAAATAGGTGCAAGATGAAAAAAATAGATATCGCACTAATAGGTGCTGGTGGAATGGCAAATAGTGTCCATTATCCCTCCTTAACTGAGTGCAAGGATGTGAATATCGTAGGTTTATGCGACTTAGTAGAAACCAAATTATATGCAACTGCTGAAAAGTTTGAGATTGAGAATACTTTCACAGACTATAAACAGATGCTTGAGAAAACAAGTCCTGATGCTGTCTATATTCTAATGCCACCTCAGCAACTCTTTCCACTTGTAATACACTGCTTAAATCAGAAACGCCATGTTTTTATTGAGAAGCCACCAGGGATAACACTGCATCAGACAAGAGAAATGACTTTAGCATCTGAAAAAAATGATTGCAAAACCATGGTTGGTTTCAATCGTCGCTTCATCCCACTTATGCAACAGGTCAAGAATATAGTTGAAAAACACGGTCCGATTATTCAATGTTTGTCTGCATTCCACAAGAATTCACCGAATGCTCTCTACTATGATGGTATCATAGACGTACTAACCTGTGATGCCATACATGCAGTTGACACATTGCGATGGCTTGGTGGAGGCGAGGTGAAATCTGTTGCAAGTGATATAAACAGTTTCAACGCTGAACGCGAGAACAGTTTCAATGCACTTGTGAAATTCACAAATGGTGCTTCAGGTATGCTATGCACAAATTGGGCAGTTGGTGGACGTATCCATATTTTTGAGATGCATGCTCGCGGGATTTCAGCTTATATCAATCCAGATGCTGGCGGAAAAGCAATAATCCACACATCTGAAGGCACCTCTGAAATCACAACAGAAGAGGCAGCAAATTCTAATAGGACCTTCATGACCTACGGTTTCTACGGAGAAACGAGACACTTTGTAGACTGTATTCAGAACGATCAGAAACCCATGACGTGTTTTGCTGATGCTGTGAAGACAATGGAGTTGGTTCAGTCAATATATCAGAATAGAATATAGGTGAATAAGAGACAGAAATTTTGCATTGAACTGAGCATAGAAATGTGATATAATCTAAGGATGTCAGTTTGGTAAGATTGACCCCATGCTTGGTCACATAATAACATGAAAGAAGGAAACATTTAATGAATCTTATGAAGATTCCCGGAGTTGATAAAGAAATATCACAGGTGATTCTGGGAACTATGATGTATTCACCTGACGCATATCAACATAGCACCAAAATGCTTGATACATTCTTTGAGGAAGGTGGGAATGCACTTGATACCGCACATATCTACGGCGGCGGCAATAGTGAAAAGTTAATTGGACAATGGATGCAAGAACGAAAAAACCGAAATGATGTCTTTCTAATAGACAAAGGTGGACATCCTTACGGTGGCATACCCAATAGAGTTGCTCCTGAGTATGTAAAGCAAGACCTTGATGTAAACCTTACACGACTTAACACCGATTACATTGACCTTTATATGCTGCATAGAGATGATACATCTATCCAAGTTAGCACAATTATTGATTACCTAAACGAGGAAATTAATGCTGGACGTATCCGCTGGATCGCAGCGTCAAACTGGGAACCCGCGCGGATTGATGAAGCAAACAGATACGCATTAGAAAACGGCCTACACGGTTTTGTCGCATGCAGCAATAACATAAGTCTCGCAGTTCCCATGGAACCGATCTGGGGCGGCTGCGTCATTGTTGATGAAGAGGCACGTCAGTGGCATAAAGAGACGCAGTTTCCACTGATGCCATGGTCTTCACAGGCACGCGGTTTCTTTAGTGGCGCATTTACACCTGAAAACCGACATGACAGTAATATGGTTCGTGTCTATTACAATGATGAAAACTTTGAAAGATTTGAACGGGCGAAGAAGTTCGGCTCAAAATACGGATTTTCTGCTATCCAAGTTTCACTTGCTTATTGTCTTCATCTCCCTTTTCCAATATTTCCAATTATAGGACCTGCAAACTTAGAAGAGCTGCATTCTTCGCTTGAGGCACTAAACCTCAAACTATCCAATGAAGAAATGGCTTGGTTAAACCTTGAATCTGATTAAGTAGCATAAACTTTTAGTTTGTGCCGTTCACCATTTCATTTTAACAGTTGGTAATGAAAGAAAATCTAAGAGAAATGGTATAAAATCAAAACACTAAATACAAAATATCTAAAGGATAAAGCAAATAACGACCCGCTGAAATAAAAATATGAAAAACAGAATAATCACCACCGCACTATTACTGTCTTTACATCTTCTACTCTCTGGATTGGTCTATTACGTTATCGCACAAGAAAGTTGAGGTGCGTGAAGCAATCCCGCAATTCCACGCGGTGGGATAGGTGAAGTCAGTCTGGCTTCAGAAAATAAGAAATTCCTGGTATCAATTAGCACGATGCGATGGTTTGATGCACAAGGTGGACACTTTGAGGACGAGGGAATATTCCCTGATGCTGAACAAGTGGTACAGAAAGTGCCTGAGCATCGACATCGCGTTAATCTGAATATATATCGTACTGATATCGGAATCAAATATTACTTTACGCCTCGGTGGATATTGGATGTTAACCTCCCTTATGAAACCAAGATACAGGAAGCAAGTGTAGAGAAAATTGCTCCTGTCACTGAGGAACAATGGCAGGCAATCAAACTTAATGGGTATATACATCATCGTAACGAAACCTATACTGGACTAGCTGATGCGGACGTCTTTGTTGGACATTATATGCAAGGGATCTTTGAAGAAAACGACTTTCTGATGTGGCGTATCGGTTCAACGATCCCATTTGGGAGAACAGAAGAAAATCCTTGGCCCCTTGGAGATCAAGGACTTGAACATCAACATATCCAATTCGGTACAGGCACGTTTAACCCTGTGGGTGATCTATACTATAGTTTTCCGCTCTATAAAGGTTTGGCTACCTACACAAGTCTCCGCGTAAAGTTCCCTTTTTATGAAAACGATAAGACATATCGCGGGTCCAGGGAACTGACCTATACAGTTGGACTGAATTACAGATTGAATGAGTGGCTTGCATTTCAAGCAGGCTATCTCGGTTTTTATCAAACCTATGCATATTGGGAGGGTGAAATCGACAAAAATACGGGTCTGACTTTTGGGATGGCATCACTCAGCTCTACGATATCTACACCGCTGAACATCCCGCTCTCTATTACACTGATGCTACCTTTACATCAGAAGACACTGTATGATGACGAGGCTGCACTTACGGGTACGAACTATGAAGAGAGCGATGCCTTCAGATTTGGACCGCTTCTCTCACTAACCGCCATGTATTTCTTTTAACTTATGGAGCATAATTTAAGACTTTTATGATTGAACAGAGCAGAAGCGTTCAGATTTTTCAGGGAATAATAAGCGTAATTTTGGGGGGTGTCAGTATACTACTCGCGATCTTCCTACATCAATCCGCTTATCCCATAGTGACACTCATTACGTTCTTTGTCGTTGGATTGACATTGATTTTCTCAGGAGATTACCTTATTAACCCTTTCAGGTTATCTGTCAACCCGATCAAACAACAGTTTCTTAGCGAAATGTGTCTTATTGCTTATGGAGCTTTCTACGTAAATATTGGTTTTTCCCAATTGCTACAACCGCTTTCCCTGTTTGACATATCGCAATTCATACCACCTGTCTGGATAAGACGTGGGATAAGCAGTATAGGTATACTACTGATTATTGGCGGTATCTACGGGATCGCTGGATTGCTCATGGAACAGAATTCTCAAGAGGCTGAGGAAAATACCACTATAGACTAATGGAGTCTTCTAAACTTATTTATTTTGCTATGATAACTGCGTAACGGAGGGGTGTCTCACCTACATTCGTAATTCCGTGTAATACCCTACAGTCAACATGAACTGCTTCGTTGTCCTTTACTTTATGCGTCTGTTCTCCGAACAGAACTTCACCTTCACCTGAAAAAACGTAGAAAATCTCTTGTCCATCATGGGTATGTGGAGGATGGGCGCGTTGTCCCGGTCCCACCTCCGATATATGTAGACTGAGTTTGCCTCGATCCGTGCCTTCTTCAAATACGAACCGGTTAATACCTTTTATGTCGGTTCTAATTGTTTCTGCCATTGTTGCACCTCCATTTCTATTGCTATACTATCACAGTTTACGGTTTTCTATCAAGATCTAAAACCGCATCCCAAAAATTGCAAGTACAATCCTAGTGTGGTATACTCTATGATAAATATCGAATACAATTATACACTTCATCCCCGTTAGGAATTTTATGCGTAACAGATTTACAGATACAATTGCTTATCTCGCTGTTGTATGTCTTAGTTGGTTTTGTCGTATTATCCCCAAAAAATCAGCAATGTTATTCGGATCGACGCTTGGAAAGATACTATACCGGACCCTCAAAAAACGGCGGAAGATTGCACTTAAAAACCTACAGATTGCATTTGGGGATTGTATTGATACAAATGAACGAGAAAGAATCTGTATCGGTAGTTTCGTCAATTTCGGTAAAACCTTCATTGAATTTCTACGTTTCAAAAAACTAAACAGTAAGAACATCTGGAATGACGTCACTGTTTATGGATCAGAAAACATAAAGGAAGCATTGACTTACGGTAAAGGTGCAATTGTCTTTCTGCCACACTTTGGAAACTGGGAACTGTTATCTCTGGTTTACGGTGCCCTTATTCCTAATCAAGCAAAAGCAATTGCATTCCCGCTCAAATTTGACCGATTGAATACGTATCTGTGGCAAATTCGCGAACACCTGAGTCTTAAGATAATACCAAGACAAAACGCTATTCGAGCAACGTTACGAGCCTTAAAGAACAATGAAGCAGTTGGGTTCTTTGCTGATCAGAATGCTGGGGATCAAGGTATCTTCATTGAATTCTTTGGAAAACCTGCATCTTCCACACGAGCACCTGTAACCCTGGCATTAAAAACAGGCGCACCTATACTCTTCTCATTAGACATACGTCAACCAGATGACAAACACCACGTTTACATATCGCCACCCATCCACTTAAAGTCATCAGAAGATGTTGAGAAGGACATAGAATTATATACAGCACAACTTATGAAAGAATTGGAAAGCTATATAAGAAAATATCCTGAACAGTGGTTATGGATTCACAACCGATGGAAAACACAACCAAATCAGCGTTAATCTGACTTCAAATCAAAACAGATCAGTCGATTTTTCCCACGAATATAGAGATACCCATCGGATAATACAGGTGCTGCCCAAGCGGGATAACTGATCAACTGTTTACCATTCTCGTCTTTCACTACGGATTGAGAGACTATCACAGGTTTTTCGGGAGTGCATTTCAATAGCATCAATCTGCCATACTCTCCAAGATATATGAAGTAGTCGTTCACCCAGAACAGAGATGCGCGTTCATTTACACGTTTACGCCACATGATTTTACCACTCTTTACTTCCACGCACCTAATATCAGCACCGCCAGCATGTCTTCCACTGCTACCATAGAGAAAACCTTCATGGTGTATCGCCGTGTTCCAATGTAACGCCATTGATATATTACGAGAATTTGCTTTGTCCTTCCAGATTACATCGTATCCACCCGGTCGCACCTGTATGACAGAACTGCCGATACCGTAGGATTCACTAATAAAAACATGATCACCTATTACAACAGGTGAGGAAGCGTTCACAGATTCAACTTTTGGACTTCGCCACGGATAATGAAAGTCTATTTTACCAGACTTTGGTTCAAAACCTACCAATCCACCACGAAGAAAGGCAAATCCCCATCTTCTCCCATCAATCTCTGCAAATACGGGACTTGCATAACTGGCTAATTCATCTGCAATTTGATAGACCACTCCCCCAGTATGTTTATTGAATGCCACAATTCCAGATCCATCCGGTTTTGGATTACCGTCAGAGTCCCAGATGTTTCTTGATGTTCCTTGTGGAGACCCGCCAATCTGAACGATAAGCAACTCATCCTCAACAGCGGGTACTGATGCGACACCAAAGAAGTTCTGAACTACATTAAACCTCTTTGCAGTATCTACTTTCCAGATCATTTCGCCATCATCTGTGCTGACACAATGCAGTTCTCCCTCTGCTCCAAAGATATAGACACGATCTGCATCAACTACCGGACAACAGCGAGGTCCGTTGTTGTAACCATACATATCCTCATAGTCTGTAGCATACTCGTACCTCCAAATTTCATCACCCGTAGTAGCCTGTAGGCAGCTAAGTCGTGCCAAATCTCCATGTCGTGCAAAAACATATACCCGTCCATTCACGACAGTAGGAGAACCGTAGCTTGTCCCAATTTCCCTGACCCAGACAATCTTTGGTCCAGTTTTTTCCCAAGGAACGATGTTAATCTTTTCTTGTGATTTTCCATTTCTGTCTGGACCAAGAAAATCATTCCAATCCAATGCACAAGATACATCAACGAGCATCAGATTCAACAAGTAGAATACTATTAAGATGTATGTTCTAACTAAACCGTCCGTAAATCTCCGATGTTTTTTATTTGAGAGTAATGGCATATTTATTTTATTAAAGTGATAATGTTGAGCGATATTATATTATGAACTATCCATTTTCCGATATCCCTTGCAGGCTGCGACCCCGTAGGGGCGGGGTCTCCCCGCCCGTCATCATCGTGCAACCTGCATATTTAATATTCAAACTTACTTGATTTACTGTAAGTCTTCATAATACACAGAAGTTCTTGCAGCATATCACAAACAAGTGTTAAAATAGTTATTGCTTCAGCAGATGTTGCATTACAATAACCATAAACACATTATGCACCAAATATATCACCATTGCAACACTTTTTTGACATACACGTAATAATACCTGAGGACCGGTAGGTACGATTTCCTAATCAATACCCAAACGTAGCACAGGGTATAAAAAATTTCATAACCTACAATAGAACTGAGACATGTCAACAACAGACACACAAACGGGTACGCTTGATGCGCTGCCCACGTCAATTGAAGATACATTAAAGACACTAAATATCCAATTTAAAGAGATACGATTTGCAGTTCGTAGCGATGTAAGTTCAGACGGAACTTATGGTGAAGAATGGTTCGTGCTATCCGACGCAGCGATTTTCACCATAACAGGTGCAGGTGATGTGTTGCATTATATACCCTATAAAAACGTATTGGGTATACGGGCTGAAATTGTGGTAGATGCCGGACTTCTTGTTTTAGAAACGCAAGAGGGGACAATAGACCTGATCCGTTATTCCAACGGATGTGCACCGAAATTCGGATTTGTCGCAAGATTCATTGGAGACGAGATAGATTACAGAGATGGAAAACGGGATGAAGCACCAATATGGGACTATAAGGTTGAGGAACATACCTGCAAAACATGTGGGTTAACGCTACCAGATGAATACGCGCCTTGTCCGGCATGTACAAAAAAGCATAGAGTCATGCTACGTATCCTGTCGTATATACGTCCTTATCGCAGCAAGGCAATACTCTATGTCGTATTTATCATCGTTGGCACATTAATTTCCTTAATACCACCATATTTTTCGCAAATTCTAATTGACGATATACTCCTGCTGAATAATGCAAATACACCTACACCTGATGGAGAGACGACTTGGTTAGGAAACATATTCCGATCAATTCAACCTGCAGCAATCGCACTGTCTATAGCAATTGGAACTTTGCTAACGACGCATCTAATTGGTGTCTTATTGAATATCTTACAATCGAGATTAGGAGCATGGTTGACGTTTCGTATCGCATCTAATATACGCGCACACGTTTATGAACATCTGCACAATCTCTCAATACGGTTTTTTGATAAACGCACAACAGGAACTGTGATTTCACATATTACCGAAGATAGCGAACGCTTACAGAATTTCTTGTTAGAAGGATTGTCGTTTCTTAGCGTGCAACTGTTTATGTTCTTCGGTATAGGCAGCATGCTTTTCTTGATGAACTGGAAATTGACGTGCTTCATCCTAATCCCAATCCCTATTATCGTTTTTGGTGGAGGATGGTTTTACCGTAAGGTCCGGAGCCTTTGGCATCGCGCATGGCGTCGGCGTTCAAAACTCTTTGATGTCGTCAACGATTCTGTCTCTGGGATACGTGTTGTGCGCGCATTCGGACAACAAAAGGATGAAGTCAACCGGTTCGAAACTGCTAATATTGATACGCGTGATTATGAAACCAAAGCCGAATTAATATGGGCAACCTACTATCCACCCCTGATGTTTGCTGTCCAATTCGGTTCGCTTATTATCTGGTATGTCGGTGGTCTGGATGTCCTCACTGGCACAATGTCAATCGGTCAACTTGTCGCTTTTCACGCTTATCTGGCAATGTTTTATCAACCGCTACGCTATGTGAGTCCACTCATCAATTGGGCATCTCGTTCTATGACAGCAGCAGAACGACTGTTTGAAGTGGTAGACTCGCAACCGGAACAGACAGATGATGGAAAACTCAAAGCAATGCCGAATATCATAGGAGAAATCAGATTTCACAACATGACATTCGGATACGATTCACATAAACCTGTGCTACGAGACATAAACCTACACGTGAAACCAGGCGAAATGATAGGACTCGTTGGACATTCTGGCGCGGGAAAGTCAACACTCATAAATCTCATCTGTCGATTCTATACACCAGATTCCGGAACATTAGAAATTGACGGTGAAGATATAAAAAAAATAAACCTGAAAGACTTGCGGAGACAAATCGGAGTAGTTCTACAAGAACCGTATCTTTTCAGTGGAACTATCGCAGAGAATATTGCCTATGCTAAACCGGATGCACCAATGCAAGAAATCATCACCGCTGCACAAGCTGCAAATGCTCACGACTTCATAGTAAAATTTCCTGATGGATACGATACCGAAGTCGGAGAAAGAGGTGGTAACTTATCAGGTGGAGAAAGGCAACGGGTCTCTATAGCACGGGCAATTCTACACAACCCACGTATCCTGATACTTGACGAAGCAACATCTTCAGTAGATGTGGAAACTGAGAAGCAAATTCAAGAGGCGATTGACAGGTTAGTGCAAAACAGAACCACATTTGCGATTGCACACCGACTCTCAACGCTGCGAAATGCAGATAGACTCTTCGTGATAGAAAAGGGAAAAGCCGTTGAGTGCGGTTCACACCACGAACTGATGCAGAAAAAAGGTACCTACTATAAACTCGTTCAAACACAGCGGGAAGCAGCAAATGTCCGTGCCGAGGCACAAATTGTAGAGAGATAGATATGCAAAATAACAGTACAGAAGAACAATACGGGACGCCAATAAAATCAGTTGAAACAGGCGAGTTTCACGAACAAGATGACAATACCCAACGGTTTCTAAATGCATCTCAACTGATATTCAGTCGATCACAGGTTGGAACTGCACGACTTGAAATTCCAAACGAAGTCTGCCATCTGCGCGTGATTATACGTAGACTCATGCCACTTAGCAATCCTCAGCAATACATCTCACTCGCAGCAGATGAAGACACTGAAATTGGAATCCTTGTCAATCCCTCGGAACTTGATCCTAATAGTCTCAAAATACTCAATGAGGAATTAGACAAGAGATACTTCACACCAAAAATAGAAAAGATATTTCGTGTAAAAGAACAATTCGGTATTCATGAGTGGGAAGTGGAAACAGAACGCGGTCGTGTGACGTTTTCTGTAAGAGGATTGAATCAAAATATAAAACAGGTTCCACCAGCACGGCTTTTCATTACGGATGTGCGCGGAAATCGTTATGACATTCCAGATTATCGGGAGTTGGATTCGCAGAGTTACCATCAAATTCAGCGACACCTATAAAAAAAATGAAAAATAAACGTTTTCACGCTGCAATCATTTCACTACTCCTACACATCCTCTTCGCTGCCATTATCGCTCTCTTTATATCTGATCACTACTTGTCATCAGATGACAAGGCAATAGATGTGAAATTTGTCAATTCCGAACCAGTCAGGAATACTGTGCGACGACCACACAGAAGCACTGTACTTCCCACTACGCGGCAAACGACAAAGGCAATCCAATTTCAGATACCGAAAGCAGATCATATTCCAAAAACAGAAAACCGTATCCAAAATCCAACGTCTTCGCAAGAATATGCAACAGATGTATTTGATCCAACTGAAGTCTCCATCCCTGACCCGCAATTAGAAAAGGACAGACGTTCTATTACGACTACACCGAGAACACCTACTGCTGTACCAACAATCCCTACCACTGAAACAACAAAAAAGACACAACGTATCCCAGTTATCAGTCCGAAACAAAACACAACTACCACAGGAATATTTGATGATATTCTTGACAGTCAATTACAACCGGGAAACCTAACTTATGACACAGATAACAAACTGCAAAACCCCGTAATGTTACCTCAAGGTACATTAGGAGCGATTTTAGAAGGCACTAGAGACGAAATACGCGGACATATACGAATTATAAGACTTAAACATACACTCTCTGATTGGTGGCAAGACCCGACTGCTCTCCCCGCATTGATGAAATGGATGGATAAATGGACAGCGATACGTGTCGACATGAGTTTCGAAGGAGGTGCTTTGCCAATAACAGACCCAAAAATCTTGGATGCACCTCTCATCGTTATGACGGGACATGATAAAGACATTACCCTCGGACGCGGACTCGCAAAAGACGGTCCAATACAGAACAGTTTTACACCCGAAGAACGCGCCGCACTACGGAAATACATCGTGGATGAGGGCGGTATGCTCTTTTTTGATGACTGCGGATTTCGTGGACTGTTCGCGCATATTGTCGCTGAAGAGTTGAAGGAAGTCTTTCCTGAGTATCCGCTTGAGATTCTACCCCACGATCACGAAATATATACCATTCACTTCCATCTAACAAAACCACCGACTGGAGGCGATGTGTTCTGGGGAAACGAAAACAACGCACAACCTACACAATTCCGTTTTCAAAAAGGAATAACGATCAACAACCGTCTCGCAGTCGTTTTCAATCGGAAGGATTATATGTGCGCTATGGAGACAGCAGAAATTGAAAGCAGAACAATGCTACGACTGAGACGTTCACCAGATGTCTATCGGTTCATGACAAATCTCCTCATCTACGCATTGAAGTATGGCGGAAATACAGACAGGACAAATTACAACAAAAAGTAAACTGCACTACGGAAATACATCGTGGATGAGGGCGGTATGCTCTTTTTTGATGACTGCG
>VXOP01000326.1 GCA_009839975.1 Candidatus Poribacteria bacterium | reverse complement strand
GTTCTGCAGTCTGCTTAAGCAATAGCAGCATCTGCAACAAACTACTTTTCCCAGAACTATTTGTCCCAAAAAAGCCTGTCAACGGCGCAAGTTTCACCTCACTGCTATCCTTCCACGACTTGAAGTTTTTCATGCGTATATGTGTAATCATTTTTCACTACCTCGTGTTAACGTCATTTGCTTGAAACAGGATGTTAAGATTATCCAAGTTGCTATCTATGTAGCACAATCTGCCAGATTGTGCTATAAGGGCGCAAACTGGCAGTTTACGCTACAGATATTGGCTAATTATCAGCATTTTTTCATTAAAGGCTGTGTTTCCAGGTCAAACACTTATAGGTAGCAACTTAGGTTAAGATAAAAAAAATGTTAGTTTCCTTTAAAAGTTGATACGGATAAAAAGCCTCTTAAAATCCGCGCAATCCGTGTAATCTGTGATAATCCGAGATTCAGAAACCCACTCCTAAACCTTATACTCCTTCATCACCTCATCACCAAAATGATTGATAACCTTCACCGCAATCTTACCAGACTCAGGCTTCGCAAACGGCAAACTCTCTATTCGATACAGTGCCTCCCACGCCTCCTCGTTAATCTCTGCTTTGAGTGCTTTTTGCAGCTGCTTATAAGGTTCATTTTCACCCGTGAAATACGCATGCCGCACCATAAATGCCTCACCATTGTAAGCAGTATCAATGAACCAACACGCTATGTCTTCAGGTGTTCTAGAACGGAGTTCTCCTCCCTTTGCAGGATCGTATACATCCACACCCAAGAGTTTCACGGAAATAGTGTCATCTTCATTTTCATCAATCTCAATATCTGGTTCCCCGATTACCATAAACAAGTTGCCCTCTCCCGTATTTTTCAGTTCCCGAACCATCAACTCACGTCCCATTTTAACGGGCAATATCGGCAAACTTCCGATGCGTGTGTCCTCACCAGCAGTGTAACCCTCAAAAGCAAATCCCATGACAATTAGTAGGTCATATTTGGTAATTTTCTTCACAACCTCTTTTGCAGTTTCCTGCATCCACCGTTTACCCACAGTATCGTACTGCGGACCGATACTGATAGCGATACTCTCTGTTTTCCCATCTTGGTCGGTTCGCGCAGCTTCTGCATGGATACACTCACCCGGATATTCTTCTATCCAGTCAAAATTGATACGCTGTTCCTTAAAACGATTTTGCACCCCCGCTGTTTTGAGGTGTTCAATGATATGTCTGTGATAATCCTGCACATCTTCCACAGACATTGTGGGTGGTGTACCCTCCGCATCGTTAGTGTCAAGAGAAAAATTTGGTGATAAACCTTCCACCGTAAAAGGACCCGAGACGCGAACCCGTTTGTTATCCTGATACGGTTGATCGTAAAGCGTTTCACTTTTAGCACGTCTTGCGGTAGATGCATCCATCCTCAATTGTCGTTCGCGTTTGAGAGCAAGCCATTCATGATGCAGTTTTTGAAGTTCTGTGTCCCATTCTGTATCGGTTTCGGATGGTACTTCCCACTCTTCCCAATTCTCTCCGACAAGGCGGTTCATTTCTGCACGGATTGGGTCTAACTTCTCTGCATATTCGGCATGGATATCGTCAATTTCTGTGTTATTTGCTATGTCTGATAGTTTTACATGTGGTACGGTTTTATAAACAAATCCATGTTTAATGTCGTTTGCATTTTCAAGGCGATAGTAGGGATATTTAGCAGACATAAGGCGGGTACGTGCCAAAGCAACAGCAACTTTTGACGTGTCTACCGTTATCCATCGTCTTCCCCACTGTTCCGCTACATAGGCGGTTGTGCCACTACCACATGTCGGGTCGAGGACGAGATCACCAGGGTCAGTTGTCATAAGCATGCAACGTTGAATGATTTTAGTGTTCGTTTCTACGACATACCTACGATTATGTGCCCCTCCCGCATCATTCCAGAGGGAATCGAGACTCCTAACGGGAAAATCAGAATGTTTTTGGACATAACCAGGCCTAATTCCTGAACCCCATACTTTACCTGCGGCTATTAGGGATTTCATGCCAGTCTCGGTAGTTTTCCAACTGTAACGTCCTTGTTTGACAATACGTCCTTCAAACTCAAAATTATAATAGCATGATTGAGTATATCCTGTGGATAATAGGTTGCCAAGTGTAAAAGGTGTAGATCCTTCAGGCAGTAAAGAAGGTCTTTGCTGTTCCTCTTTGGTCATTTGGCGTTTTGTACCGTCAGTTAACTCAACATATTTGTATCCCGTACCTTCTCCGACTGCCTTCGGAACAAATATTGGGTGATATTTACATTGGGATTTTATTTTTGCAAACCAAATAATGTAGTCACAACAATTTATTAGCAACTTGCTTCCTAAAGGCGAGGTCTTGGAAAATGTTATCATACTTACAAAGTTTTGACTTCCAAAAGTCTCGTCCAGTAGGCTGCGGACAAGATGCACGTTTTCATCGCCAATCTGAACGAAGATGCTCCCACTATCTGAAAGCAATTCACGTGCAACTACAAGGCGGTCGCGTAGGTAGGCGAGGTAGGAATGGATACCTAATTCCCACGTATCTCTAAATGCCTTTACCTGTTCGGGCTGCGGTGTAACATCTTCTGCTTTTGTATCACTAACTTCACGTTTTCGTGTGCTAACCTGCCAATTGCTACCAAATTTAATTCCATAGGGTGGATCAAAATAGATCATCTGCACACTATTTTTAAACCCTTCTTTTTCTCCAAGCGAATTCATCACTGCAAGCGAATCGCCAAGGATAAAACGGTTGCGCCAGTTCTGTTCATGTTGATAAAACTCAATTTTCTGCTCAAAGTCAAGGTTATTGAATCCTTCAAAAAGCGATCCAATTTGATCCAAATCCTTCTGGTCATGTGCGCGGATTGTCTCAATAATGGCTTGCGGTTGGATATGCTCTTGAATGTAGATAGGAACTGCTTGCACCTCAAGGTCGCTGTCGTTTTGCTGGTCCTTGCCTTTCCAGACTAATTGCGGGTCAAGAGCAATATCACGTGGGTAAAGTGTCGGTGCGAAGTCATTGTTTTCAGCGAAGCCACTCAGTTCTTGGGTCGGATTATTGGGTAGTTTATCAGTGTGTTCATAACGGTTAATAGGTTTTTTTGGCATAGACAGGTCTCCAAGTAAGTCCTCGGTTAACTATGGTAGATTTAAGTATTAATTCCTACAATGGACAAATATTGTTCTTCTTGCTAAGTGTTTATGTGTTACTATCACATATTGAATGAACCTGAACACCATGTGCTGCAAGAGCATCTATAAACTTTTCCCAACCTCTATCTTCTGCCTTTAGAATTGGTGCATTCTCTTCGAATTTGGCTTGGTATGCAATAGCAACTGCAACAAATTTTCTATCCTTTTTATGAAAGGATTTTAGTTCCGGATCATCATTAGGAAATTCTTCAAATTCATGACCGTTTCCGTGTAAGGGAGTGATCTGAACTGTTTGAACTGTATTGGAATAGTCTCTTGGATTATACATTCTTCTCTTTAATTCTAACCAAAAGCGATCTCCAAATGCACGACGTTTCTCATTCAAGTTATTCCTATATTCCTTGATAATACGCTTTTTGTCATCAAGAAGAACAATCTCTTGACCTTTTAGTATTTCACCGAGTCTTTGCCGACAAAGAACAACGCATTTCTCGGATGCTTGTGGAGCCACACTTCTTCCATTGGCGACAACTAAGACATTTGTATCGATTACAACAGCTGCCATTAACCCTCTGATTCCTTCTCTGCTATCGTTTCAACTTGCTTGTCGGTCATTGCAATCATATCTCCCATTACATCACCAAAGAAGTTTTCAGGCCAATTCTTGATGTCTCCGGACTCGGCACCTATGTCTAACTTGTCAATCGTTGATGCACCATCTCTATTTCGACAAAAATAAAGAGCAACATCGTCTTGAGCAATTTGTTGTTCGACTAATCTTCTTTGCAGACGTGTCAATAAGTGTTCGCTATGGCTTTCTACCAATATCTGTAGTTTTCTTTCGTTGACGACCTCTATTAAGAGATCTGCAAGTTGTGCTTGAACCATCGGATGCAGGTGAATACCGGGCTGTTCTAAGATTATGGTTGAACCTTCTGGGGCATAGTAACAAAGGACTATTACAGGTAAGAATTGTGCTAATCCATATCCCATATCAACCAATGTAACCGGTGGACTTGATGGTGTTTTTTGGATGCGAACTTCATAAGTTTTTCCACCTTGTATTCTTGTCCAATCAAGCGAAAACGAATGCGCGAGATCCATCTTTTGCAACCAATTCAAAATTCTTTGCTCAATTGGAAAATCTTCCTTGTCATATGATGTTTCTAAATTCCTTACACGGGCAGAGAGAAGCGCGTCAATGGTTTGGTTTCCCCATTGCCCGGTCTGCTCAGGATGCCTACCTTGCCATTGATAGAGTCTTTGTGGATCCACTCGTGTTGGACCGAGATAATATACCTGATCGAATAGTTGTTCAAACAAAGAAGAGAACTGTTTTAAAATTTCCCCAAGTCTACTTTCCTCATTTGCAGGCACTCCATAGCAGTTTTTTATTTCTTTTGCTGCTCCTATTTTTTTTCCATCCAAAGAAACAGCCGATTCATGTGGGACTATTTGCAAATTGTGATAATTATTGAATGAAAAATTCTTGTACCAAAAGTCCTTAATTTTGAGTTCTCCCTCCTCTTGCTTCATAATGGATCTAAAGTTAAAACCTAGTACACCTAGCAATATAGAGTTAGGGTAATCTTCAGATTTTTCGGTAATACGAATCTGCCGAGGGACTTGAAACTCACATCTAAATTCCAACGCAAGTGATTCCTCTACATTATGCCCATGAATTACCTCACTGAAACTACCAAGGTTGACGAGAGAATTATCATCCCCAAAGAAGATAACTTCCTCAGCGTTTGAACGTTCTGCTGTCTGCTTAAGCAGCAGCAACATCTGCAACAAACTACTCTTCCCAGAACTATTAGTCCCGAAAAAGCCTGTCAACGGAGCAAGTTTTACCTCACCGCTATCTTTCCATGACTTGAAGTTTTTCATTCTTATATGCGTTATCATTTTCTCTGTTTCCGTATTGTCGTGCTTTGTTTAAAGTTGGTCTTCAATCCATCATTGTGTACAGATTTTATGCATCAAAATCATCAAGTGAATCAATAGTTGCCGCTTTCTCAAAGAGTGAATTAAGACGTGAAAGACTACGTATTCTTTTTACTTTTTGGGTAACAACTTCAGGCACATCATCAAACCGGATGTGCAGTAATTTGATGATGTCCTCTCGTTTTGTGCGTAATTTACCTTGATCCATGAGAACGTCTACCATTAACTTTACTATTTTTTTTGCCTGCATATCATGGGCATGTATATCAAGAAGCGTTAGTAATTCTTTGTGTTCATCAACGGACCGCTCGTTCAAGATGAACAAAACTAAATAGCTTAAAAATTCATCAAGTAAATCAATAGTTGCGGCTTTCTCAAAGAGTGCATCAAGACAGGCAAAATCTTCTATGCTGTTAACTCTCTCAGCAACAACGTCAGGGATAGTCACGAATTTTATTTCCAGTAGTTTGATAATGTTAGCCCGTTTTGCTTCTGTTTCGCCCTGTTTTCTGCCCAGTGTTTCGGCTTCTTCTTTGTAACATTCAATGATAAACTGAGCCATTTCTTTTACATCCATACAGTCTACTAGATCATCCATGAGTGCTATGAGTTTTTCATATTCATCAGCAGGACGTCTCTCCATGATTAGCATAACCAAAAATTGAATTCCTTTACGTTGGACTCTATTTTGTTGTTTGTCAAAATCATCATTCTATCTAACATTATCTGTTCCGTATTATCCAACATTCTCTCCTCCTATCGGTTCATTCATCAAATCATCAAGTGAATCAATAGTTGCGGCTTTCTCAAAGAGTGAGTTAAGACGTGACAGACTATGGATAACGTCAACTTTCTTGCAAACAGTTTCAGGGACATTGTCAAACCGAATATGCAGTAGTTTGATGATGTTCTCCCGTCTTGCTTTTAATGCACCTTGTTCTCTACCTCGTTTTATACCTTCTTCACTGGTTAACTCAACGATTGATTTTGACATGTTTTCTACCTCCATATCATGTTGATGACGTTCACAGCCATGGTTTTATTCATCAAAATCATCAAGTGAATCAATGCTTGCGGCTTTCTCAAAGAGCGAATTCAGACGTGAGAGACTACGTATTCTTTTTACTTTTTGGGTAACAGTTTCAGGTACATTTTCAAACCGGATTTGCAGTAGCTTGATGATATTCTCCCGCTTTGCTTGTGCTTTACCTTCTTCTCTACCACGTTTTATGCCTTCTTCTCTGAGAACATCTGCCATTGACTTTGCCATTTTCTCTACCTCAAAGAGTATGTTGCTAACATCATCCTATTCTTCATCCATTCTTTGATAGTCTGTGCCCTTCTGTGAAGTAACCCTAATATGTGCAAGAGCACTTTCCGCGTCTTCCGTGTTCTCCGTGTAATCCGCGATTCTGACAAAAATATGCCAACAACTTTACACACCCTCAAATCCATGCATTACCAGGAACTCCCAGATTTTCTTTCGGGTGTCCGCAGCATCTTTAGCTGCGTTTAACATCTGTTTGATCTAGCCCATTGAGATCGTGATTTGGTAGATCGGATAACCAAATCAATCAGCAGCAGGTGCGAAAATCTCAGGATTCTCCGCTGCCGCATCGTAATCGTCAATCAATTTTGTGATACTCGGATTCTCTCCGCACAATGGGCAGTTTTTATCACGAGACACTTTCATTTCACGATAGGTCATACTGAGGGCATCATAAAGGATAAGTCTGCCGATAAGCGGTTCACCCAAATTAAGGATATATTTAATCGCCTCAGTCGCCATCATCACACCGATAACACCTGGGAGCACGCCCAGGACACCAGCCTCGCTTCAGCTCGGTACCATGCCGGGTGGCGGTGGTGTGGGATACATGCATCGGTAGCACGGTCCGTTATTCGGTTCAAAAACTGTTACCTGTCCTTCAAATTGGAAGATACTGCCGTGAACAACCGGTTTGTTCATTAAAACTGCTGCATCGTTCACAAGGTATCGAGTAGCAAAATTATCACAACCATCCACTATTAGGTCATATTCCGAGAATATCTCTTCAACATTGTCGGCTGTCAACCTTAGATTGTAAGGTGTAATCTCAACGTCTGGATTTAGAGACTTAATCGTAGTCGTTGCGGACTGAACTTTCGGTGTGCCGACTGCTTCTGTGCGATGTAGTATCTGCCGTTGAAGGTTGCTTAATTCCACGACATCTGAGTCAATCAGGCCAAGATGTCCGATCCCTGCAGCACCAAGATACACGCCAGCAGGTGACCCTAATCCACCAGCACCGACGAGTAAGACCTTTGCATCAAGTAGTTTTGCTTGTCCGCGTTCACCGACTTCTGTCAGCATAAAATGTCGGCTATATCTGTCCAATTGCTCATGCGACATCTCTTTATCTTGAGTCGTTGGGAATCCGGCTGCACTCCAATCTCTGTAGCCACCAGCCATTGAAACTGTATCCGTATATCCCATTTCTTGTAGCGATTTTGCGGCGAGAAGCGAACGCAATCCTGCAGCACAATAAACGACAACTTTTTGGTCGCGATCAGGGATGTAATCCTCAACAGAAAACTCCAGCATACCGCGTGTTACATGCACAGCATCAGGGATATATCCCGCGCGATATTCATCTTCATCACGCACATCAAGAAGCACAAACTCCTTCCCATCATCCTGTTCTGCTTTCACATCGGCAACAGATACTTCTGGGATTTCCGTTTTTGCCTCCTCTACTATCTGTCTGTATGATTTCATGTTTTATTCTCCGTGAGATTCTTAATCTCTCTGTTGTTATGTTAAAATCAATCAACCGGTAATTCTTATCCTGCTAACACACTTCCCAATGAGTCTAACATTAAGTTTTTATCAAGAGTTAAATGAAGGTACTTCTATTCTCTGCTACATCTTGCTTCTTCTATGATTCTGATTGAGCAGTCATTTTGTTTTCTTTTGTAATGCGAATCAGAAATCGTAATGCTTCGTTAACAGATGTAGTGTCTGGAAATACTTCTGCAACATCCGGTTCCAATTGAATGATGGGTTTACCAGCAAGAGATTTGCGCCCAGGACCTATCCCTCGAACCCGTAACTTCTTTAAATCATATTCGGGCAATAGATCGTCCTGCATCATTCCACTATCCTTCTTCATAGATTTATTTATAATACTGTCCGAGAATAGATTATACCCTAAGTAGCAGTAAAAATCAAGAAAAGTGATATTTAGAATAAGAGGTTGACATTTGCAGATGCATTTGATAAAATTTCCCATAAGATAGAGGAACCCAAACTGCGGAAGACTAAGTATTGACGAATTCTGGATAGAAAATTGGATTCAAAAAAAGACCAAAATAACACAAACAAAAGTACTCTCCAAGATCTCCCTTCAATCGAGAAGTTACAGTCTTTACCTGAGATGCAGGAACTACAGGCATCGTATTCAAGAAATCTACTGACTGATGCATTACGGTCAGTCGTTTCTGAACTTAGAGACACAATACTACAGGGGGCGGACGATTTTGTATTTCCCACTTCATCTGAATATGTAACTTTAGCGCGTAAACAGATTGAGGATCGGACAAGACCGATTCTACGTAATGTCATAAACGCGACAGGAACTGTTACACATACGAATCTCGGAAGATCATTACTCACGGAGACAGCAATTCAAAGCCTTCAAAGTGCTGCGCAGAATTATGTTAATTTAGAGTATGACATAGAAACTGGGAAACGGGGGCACAGAGACCGAATCACTGAGCCTTTACTAAAAGAATTAACCGGTTGTGAGGCATCCACAGTTGTGAATAATAATGCAGCAGCAGTCTTAATCTCACTGCAAACCGTAGCAGAAGGAAAAGAGGTCATCGTATCTCGTGGGGAACTGATAGAAATTGGCGGTGCTTTCCGTATTCCCGATGTGATGACTGCCAGCGGGGCAATTCTCAGAGAAGTCGGCACAACAAACCGTACGCATCTTCGTGACTATGCAGAGGCAATAAACGAAAATACCGCACTGATACTGAAGGTACATCCAAGCAACTATAAAATCGTAGGATTTACGTCTACACCAGAGATGGATGAATTGACACAACTCGGTAAAGAACGAAACATTACAACGATGGAAGATTTAGGAAGTGGTGCATTGATTGATCTATCCCAATATAAACTCCCTTATGAACCTGTGGTTGCAGATAGGGTTTCATGTGGGGTTGATATTGTAACATTTAGTGGAGATAAACTCTTAGGGGGACCCCAAGCAGGTATCATTGTCGGTAAGGAAGAATGGATCCAGAAGATACGCAAAAATCCCCTAATGCGTGCATTACGCGTTGATAAACTCACGATTGCAGCTCTCTCCGCAACATTACAAGATTATCTCTATGTTGACACAATTCCTGAAAAGTTCCCTATGGTTAATCGGTACACACGTTCTATGGATGAATTGCTTACGACTGCGGTACACATTGCGGACAGACTCAAAGTTATTTTTGAACAGACAATTTCAGTGCATGTGTCAGAAACCCAAGCCGAAATAGGCAGTGGTTCACTTCCAGTTGAAACATTACCGAGTATTGCTGTAATGTTAACACCACAAACAGTAAGCGTAGATAAACTTGCTAAGTATTTTAGACTCGGTAGCACACCAGTCATTGGTCGGATTGAAACAGATCAGTTGTGGTTTGATGTCCGCACATTGTATGGCATGGAACAGGAGTTGTTAATAGAAACCGCATCTGAGGTAGCAAAGAAACTTTAGAATTTACATGTTCCCAGTCCGGTAGGTGCGATATCCTTATCGCACCTGAGATAGCAAAAAAACTTTAAAAACAAACACATGTAATAAGGTAATGGTATCTGCTATATGTCCATAAGTGTAGAATTAAATCATATTACGAAAGCTTTTGACACCACTATCGCTGTGAATGATGTGTCCTTGACAATCTCCCCCGGAGAACTATTCTTCTTATTAGGACCTTCAGGTTGTGGTAAATCAACACTGCTACGAGTGATAGCAGGATTCTATCGTCCAGACGCAGGTGTGCTAAAGTTTGACGGTACGGAAATGAACAATGTTCCACCACATCAACGAAATACAGGTATGGTTTTCCAGAACTATGCATTGTGGCCTCACATGACTGTCGCAGAGAACGTGGCTTATGGTCTGGTATTACGCAAACTGGATAAATCCGAACGGGAAGAAAAAATCCAATCTGTACTTGAGATGGTCCAGATGGTTGAATACCGGGATAGGCCTGTCAACACACTCTCTGGTGGACAACAGCAACGGATCGCACTGGCACGGGCATTAGTGATTGAACCGAGTGTCTTGTTGCTTGATGAACCGTTGAGTAATTTAGATGCTGCGTTGCGACAGAACCTACGGGATGAAATAAAAGAGATACACAAAAGAACGCAAATCACAACAATTTATGTCACCCATGACCAGATCGAGGCTATTTCTATGGCTGACAGAATGGCTATTATGAAAGACGGCGTGTTTGTTCAAGTGGGAAGTCCGAGGGAAATCTATCAATATCCATCAGATGCATTCGTCGCAAGCTTCGTCGGCGAAACGAACTTTATTACAGGTAATATACAGAACATCTCTGACGGTAACGCGACTATTGAAACACCAATTGGAACGCTCTATTCGGAACGTATATACCACGACTTCACACCCGGACAAGAGGTGAATTGTTCTATACGACCAGAGACAATTCATCTAAACGGTAAAACTGGAAAAAATACATTTTCAGCTGAAATTGGAACAGTGACCTATCTCGGTAGAGTAGAAGAGTATGAATTGATCTTATCAGATTCTTTGAAATTAAAAGCTATCATACATGATCCCAGTTCTAAAACGAGAGCACCTCATGATACCATCAATATCTCACTCTCACCCGACGCCGTAATTCCATTACCTAAAAACGACTAACCTTCACTATTTGCATCATGAATCTAACACCAAATCAAACAGAAGCATTAGACATCAATAATCACATCTGTGTAACAGCTGGTGCGGGATCTGGAAAGACGACCGTACTGGTTGACCGTTACCTCAATATTCTGAAATTGAGAGAGAATGTCAATCCAGATCAGATTGCCGCTATCACATTTACTGAAAAAGCTGCAGCTGAAATGAAAGGACGTATCATTAAGGAATTACGTGAACCTGAATATGCACATATTCGGGATAGACACCTTGAGAAGATGCATTCTGCACCCATCTCCACCTTTCATGCATTCTGTTCTCGTATATTGAGAGAAAATCCGTTCCAAGCAGGTGTCCCAGCAAACTTCGGGGTTCTGGAAACTATTGAAAAAAAACTACTCCTAAAACAGACGATCAAGGATACCCTACAGGAAATTGCAACAGATACTGAGGATAGACATCGCGAAGAACTTGAACGTTGTCTACAGAGTTTTACGGATAGTGCAACACTCGTTGAAATGCTAATCTCGCTGCTGGATAAACGCGATGTGATGAAACATCTGTTAGATACTGTCTATTCAGATTCAGCTATAGAAAGACTTCCTACTCAATGGGAAAAAGCATATCAAAGTGTCTTGCCATCATCTGCTGAGATAGAGAAATTCATTCAGTGCTTAAATGCTGTTCTACAGATCGCCAGAGGGAAAAAGAAACAACAGGTAGGATTATTAACTACAGAATTAGCAGGACTCTCAACACGAGATAATGCCGAGTCAGACGTACAGAATATACTTAAAGAAATTGCTGAGTTGATTACTACTAAGGGAAATAAAATCGCTACAGACAACTTTATTGGACGTAATAACGATACATCAGACCTTGAAAATGAAATCTCCTTTATGGTTAGCCTCGCGATCAGAATCAAAGAAGCACCTACGGTTGATTGTGCTGATGTTGATTCAGATGATTTTTTGCTCTTAAGTGTCACCCGCGACCTGCTGACGCTGTATCAGAGAGTACTACAAGAATACCAAATAGCAAAACTCTCCCAAAGCAAACTTGACTTTGCTGACTTACAGATTTATACACGAAACCTGCTCAAAAACAACGACAAAATTAGAAAAAAACTACTAAATCAGTATAAATTCTATATGGTAGACGAATTTCAGGATACCAACGAGCTGCAGTATGAACTGGTGATGTTACTGACAGATGAATTAAAACAAGGTAATCTGTTTATCGTTGGCGATCCTAAACAGAGCATTTACGGATTTAGAGATGCTGATGTACGAGTATTTGAAAAAACACAAGAAAAAATAGTAAGCATGGGTGGAAAAGATATACACCTGAAAGAGAATTTCCGTTCATTACAAAATAGTGTAGGATTTGCCAACTACCTTTTCGCACGACTGATGGGAGATGAAAAGGAAAATGACTTTGAAGTAATCTATGAACCTTTAAACGTTGGAAAAACTGACAACGAGGAAGGGGTAGTTGAAATCATACTTGGCCAGAAGGATAGTGACACTGCGAATGCCCTTAATATTGAATCCACACTCTTGGCACAACATATTAAGCATATTGTAAGTAATGAACAACACAATAGAGATAATAGCAAACCAGTTAAATACGGTGACATCGCTATCCTGATACGAGCACGAAGACATTTACCAGATATTGAGAATGCACTTCATCTGGCGGGGATCCCTTACCTAACTTCCGGCGGTATCGGTTTCTATCAACGACAGGAAATCTATGATATATGGAATTACCTAAACTTCCTGAACGCTCCAGATGTAAATGATTTGTCTCTCATAGGAATTCTACGAGGTCCAGCCTTCGGTATTTCTGATAACGAGTTGTTTGAAATATCACCACTACAAAAAGGAGAAGGTTTTTGGCTTAAGACACAGAACTATAATAAAAAGACAGATAGACTCAAAACAGCAGTCACTATTCTAAAAGAACACCATAAGGTTGCCCATCGTTTACCAGTAAATCAACTCATCCTAACTATTGTTAATGAAACTGGATTGATTGGAACCCTTAAAACCGGTAGCAAAGGAGAACAGAGATGGGCAAACTATCAGAAATTGTTGGCCATAGCACGGACCTTTGAGGCACAGGAAAATAGACCCACCCTAACAGATTTCATCGAATACTTAGACATACTTATCACCGACGAACCCCGCGAAGGAGATGCACCAATTGAAGAGGACAGCAACTCAGTCAAAATCATGACTATTCATGCAGCGAAAGGAAAAGAATATCCTGTAGTCATACTCCCATGTCTAAACCGACAAGGACAAGGTTCAAGAGAACCATTCATTGATGAGAAACTCGGAATCGGGTTCAAACCACTTATCCCGAGTCAAAACTATGACCAAAGTTCACCAGAAATTGTTCTCCTGATGAAGAATATTGCTTCAACTAAAGATGAAGCTGAAAAGAAACGGCTACTCTATGTTGCCACAACCCGTGCAAAAAATCGTCTAATTCTATCAGGAACACTAAAGGAGAACGGGGAAGCTGAAAATACTTTGAAGATGTTGTTCCAGCTTCTTGAAATCAATAAAGAGGACAAATACAAAGAAATATCTGACACATTAAACTTTTACAGAAATGGAGAAAACATCAGTAAAGGTTTCCATCTCAAGATACCCATCATCAAGCAACTTGAGGTTACCTCTGATAATGTGCGTGTTGATGGAGATTCAGTTGTCAGTTTTCCTAAACGACCTA
>VXOP01000143.1 GCA_009839975.1 Candidatus Poribacteria bacterium | reverse complement strand
AAGAGCAACTGATTCGTAATCAGTAGGTCGGAGGTTCAAATCCTCTCATCGGCTTCTCGTCTTTTTGCAGTTCCCATTTATCACCCTTAAGAAATCAAAATAAATGTGGTAATATTCAACGGGCAATGAATTACACTACTATAAGCTCACCCCGTAGTAGGGCAATTTATTGCCCTACGTTTACTCAAAGGCTTCTTTAATCTTCTTATGGGACACACCCCATCACTCAATCTCAGTATTCTCTGCTGCTATATCTTCTTCAAGTGATCGGATAATTGCAAGAAAAGTTGCATGCGGTTCAAGTGCATACACCTTTTGATACATCTCAAGAGCTTTCTGTTTGTCAAATAGAAAACTCTCGTAAATCTCAGCCATATCCTGCCATGCTTTAACTTCGTTAGGGTCCAATTCAACGATGCGTTCATACACTTCAATGGCATCAGCGTAGGGTCGCGTCGCAGCCTCGCGTTTCAACGCCTCGGCACGTCTATAGAGTAAACTAATTAAACCATCAACAATCTCAGGATTGCTCTGATCATGCTGAAGTGCTTCCTCTAAGAGAAGAATTGATTGATTTTCAAGATGAGAAATCTCAGTCATGTCTTCACTGGTAAGCTCTCTATCAAGCATGCGATAATTCTGAAACATCTTATTGTAGGTGCGGGATAACTGTAGACGTGCAAGTATACCGATAGGTGCTTTTTCTGTTGGAATCTTGATAAATTCTGGATCGTTTTCTATCGCTCTTAAATAGTGTTTTGATGCCTCCTCATACTGCTTATTACCTTGATAGAGAACCCCTAACAGATAGAGTGCTTCAGGATGATTCGGATTCTGCTCTAATACTTTTAGGAACTGTTCGGTTGCGTCTCCTAATTCCCCTTCATCACGATAGAACTTACCACCCCAAAGAAGAACATCTTCATGATCAGGTTGGATATATGATGCATGCTGCAAACGCGATTTTGCATCCTTTAACCAATTGCTCTGTGAGTAGATATCCGCTATACGCAAGTTAACATGTAACCGTTCGCTCTTATTCTCTTCTGACTTATCAGACTTTAACGCGTGCCATGCTTGCCAATAGAGATAAATCGCTCTACCAAGATTCTGATTTTCATATTCTACATCAGCTTCTTTAATCAGTTTTGCTGCCTCTGCTACAGGAGGATTTTCTGGAATAGCACCGCCACGACGCGTGTGAATAAACGCCAACACCAGAAATCCTATTATTGCAATGATCTCGGCATACAGAAACCATCTTTTTGATATAGAAAACCTTCTTTTGTCAGTCTTCATGTTGTTCACCTACAATGTTCCATCCTTGTCAGAATTTGCATTACGTTCGACACTATCAATGATCTCAAGCATCTTTTCCGGTTTTACGAACTTTTCAATACGTTCATAAATATTTCCATCTCCATCCATAAAAATGACAACCGGTAGGCCGCGTATACCGTATTTCTCTGTCAATGTTTTGTCAGATTTTGCACTGAAGTCAAGTTTGACAGTAACATAGTCTTCTAACCTATCTACGACTCTTTGATCTGAAAAGGTTTTATGGTCCAATTCATTACAGGCTCCGCACCAAGTCGCATAAAAATCAAGCATGACTAATCTGTTTTCTTGTACTGCAGTTTCCAATGCAGCGGCTTCATCATAGACCCAATTAACATGAACGCCAGCGACCGGTTGCGAAAGTCCACCAACAATCATGAATGCACCGACAATAACAATTAGCAAGCCGCAGGCTTTACGTACTTGCATCTTTGTAGAGATGCCTTTAAATCGTTCCGTTAGCTTACCCAACCAGATGCCTATTAGGATTAACACAACCGCGATCGCAAAAAACGGAAGCGCATTCTGAAGGAGATTCTTGATAGGAGCAAAGAATTTAAGATCCTTAAGAAAAAATAGTGCTACCGTTATAACTGCTATGCCAAAAATATTCTCCAAAACATACATCCAGCCACCTGAACGCGGCAGAGCAGAAAGGGTTCTGGAAAACGTACCGATGCAGATAAACAGTAGTCCCATACCAAAAGCATACGTAAACATCAACCAGAAACCGAGAAAAAGATTCTGTTCCTTAGCAATATAGGCTAACACAGCTGCCAATGCGGGGCCCGTACACGGGGCTGCAATCACACCTGCAACTGTTCCCATGCCAAACGCACCAAAGAACCCAGCACCTCCCACTGTATTTAACCTATTCTGAACGGAAGATGGGATTTGAATCTCAAACACACCAAACATAGATAGTCCCAGCGCAACAAGAATCACACTAATAAAACCGATCACGTAGGGATTCGACATCACCTGACCAAATACCGCACCCGTTGATGCCACTGCAACACCTAATATGGAATAAGTAACAACAATCCCAAACACATACACAAGGGACAATAGAAAAGATTTAAAGATACCCGCAGATTCACCCGCGCCAAAAATCGATACTGTTATAGGAATTAATGGATAGACACACGGTGTCAAACTTGTTACAATCCCACCAACAAAGACCAATAGAAACGCTAACCACAAATTACCGCCAGAAAGTGCACCAGCAATGCCACCTTGACTAATATCACTGACATCTGTCGTCATTGTAAAAGCAATATCCGAGAAAATATCATCGTTAATCCTTTGCACTGTTTCTTCAATACTCACGACAGCAATCGGGACGGATACATCAACTGTTTCAGGCAATAAACACTGTTCATCACTACATGCTTGATAATTTAATCCGAAATCCAATGTCATCTGCTCAATCGGTGCATCCTGTGACAAAGTTGCTGGAATACCGATGGAAATTGTATCGTGGTAGACTGAGACTTGACCAACTGATGCAATCTCAAGCATGTCACCCGTGGGATACGACACCTCACCGAAACTGATGTTGGGTACTTGAGGCAATATGAGCTCAGTTGGCGAAAGTGATTCTCCCGCAGGATACGCATTAATATGCCATCCTTTAGCAATGTCAACGACAATTGCAATCTGGAATTGACTACCGGGTTGAACCTTGTCAAGATTAATATATCCCTTAGCGCTGACCTTTTCGATATTAAGATCTTCAGTTAAGTCAAAGTCATCAAACTGGGCATGTAAATCTATAGATATGACGAATATGTATAGGGGTAACAACAGTATAAGTATGTATCTGACTTTGTTGTGTATCAACATTTGTGTTTCTCCATGAGAGAAGGTTGTTCTGGACGGCACACGGCGTGTGCCTGCTACTTTTAAGAGTACTTCATTTTGGTTCAAGTATAACGCATGGCAGTATCATCTCCTCAAAGGAGATACCACCGTGTTGAAAACTTCCATCAAAGACATTTTTGAACGTGCTATACTGATTCTCATAAAGGAAATAATAATCCTCTTTAGCAAGGATGTAGTTCGTTTCTCTTCCATTATTGGGTAAACCGTAAGCTGCTGGATTGTCAATAAGGAGACCTGCTTCTGAGGAACAACTTATCTCCAGTCCCTCTTTTACACGAAGACCGCTTGATAAATCATGAGGACTTGATACTTTTACACCATTCTTACAAAGCACAGAACCGTGATCTGAAGTAACGATGATGGTAAGTCCACGTTCAGCTGCGAGTTTAAAAATCGTATAGAGTCTCGAATTCTTGAACCATGTTTCAATGACCATCCTAAACGCTTCCTCATTCGGAATGAGTTGCTTAAAAAGTGATATCTCACTACGTTGATGTGTCAGCATATCCAAAAAGTCTACAACTATCGCAGTAAAACTAATTTGATTCACATCTTTCAGCCAATCCAGGTACTGGATTTCTCCATGCTCATCAAAGATCTTGAAATAGTATGGAAATGGTTTGAGAGTGAGACCATTCCGCTCAAGCTGTAACCGCATGAGATCCTTCTCATATCTGTTAACACTTGTGGTACCCTCTTCTGGTTCAGCATATAGATGAGGATATCTGTCAGCAAGTTCAATTGGAAACAGACCGCTAAAAATCGCATTACGAGCATAACGGGTCGTTGTCGGCAGAATTGAGAAATAATAGTGTTTCGTCATGTGAAAATCAGGATAAAGCAGCTGTTCAATCTTGAACCAATGGTCCAATCGCATACAATCCATCACCACAAACAGTACTGACTTACCAATCTGAATCTCGGGGATCACAAACTTGTGAAATACATCCACAGATAATGGTGGAGAATCTTTACTCTCTAACCATGAACTATAGGTATTCTGTATATAGTCCGCAAACGCAGCATTCGCCTCACGTTTTTCAGCTTCATGGATAGTTTTAAGTTCATCAACAATAGATAAGGCATCTAACCTGAAATCCCATTCAACAAATCTAAGATATGTATCTATCCATATCTGCCAATCTTTTTCATCGTTAACTCCCTCCGAATTCAGTTGCTGCCCTTCATGCTCGCTGGCATGTTTACTGTATTGCCTATTAAAATTCTTCACATAAGCCTGCGGTGTATACCTATCACGCATCTGTTGCTTATCCAGTAAGAACCCAATTGATGAAACCACCTGTCTGGGATTTGTTGGCATAATCATCACATCGCTTACATTATATAGACTAACCACTTCCTGTATCTCATCGTCATCTGTGTCCGTAAGTAAAACGATTGGAATATGCGGGTCCTCTCTTCGGATACGCGCCACAGTTCCATAATCTCTGGTTGATAAATCTAAATAATTAACCAAAACCGCATCAAATCTTTTATTTTTGAGCAGAACAGTAGCATCATCACTGCTACTACTGAATGTTACATCATAACCGTTAAACTCTAACAGTCGGACATACGGTTTCAATTCAGTATTCATAAGTGGTTCGCTCAGTTCAGTATTGATCCAAATAATCCTCCTATTTGTGTTTTCCATGTTATCCCCCTTTTCTTTCAATGCCGTTTGCATGATGTTCAGGAGTCAACTATTCCTTCCTTCATCAAATATGTTTTTGACGGCACACGGCGTGTGTCGACTACTATTACGTAACAAAACGTCCTGCGTTCAGGATACGCTTACTGTCAAACTTCGTTTTAATATGTTTCATCAAGTCAAGTGTATTACCTACAGGACCCCATATATCTAAGTGTTGTTTTAATTCGGGTGGTGCAGATTCTATTGTAAGATTACCTTTCATACCTATGACCTGCTGACGCAGTTTAGATATTGAACCTACAGTCGTTTCAAAATCATCTCCATTCGTTACAGGTAACCTTAGATATGCCACACCATTACCCAAATGGAACATCATGTCTGATGTTAATTCATGAGCTGCCTCAGCAAATTTAGACAAGTCCGTGCGTTTTAAGTTCACCCTGATGATAATCCGATTACAAACTTTATCTGCTGCTGAATATTCCTGAATCTCATGACCAATCCTATCTTGAGATTCCCCTTCAATTATATGCACACTTTTTGCCCCATTTTGTTCCATTTGTGATTGTGTAGAATCGAGTTGCCAAGAGACCGTTCCTGCTTCCCCTCCAAAACCAACGAATAGTGTCGGGTCCTGCTCTGATAACCCGTTAACAGCACATTCAGTCATGAGAACCACATAAGAAGGTAAGACCTGAGAACTTACAATACTTAAGCCATCATGAATTGCCTTCTGTATTGTGTCATACTGTGCAGAGAATATTGTTTCGTGTGGTGGTATAGGGCTCAATTTCAGTGATACCTCAGTAATGATGCCAAGTGTGCCATAAGAACCGATATAGAGTTTATTCAGGTCGTATCCAGCAACGTTCTTCACAACTTTACCACCACTCTTGACGACAGTGCCATTTGCAAGCATCACATGCAGACCCAGAACCAAGTTTCTTGCCGTTCCATGCTGCAACCGAAGTGGACCGCTGGAATTTGTCGCTACAATCCCGCCTATAGTACAATTGTCAGCATAAGGTGGATTCAGTGGCAGATACTGCCGGTGAACTGCTAATTCCTTCTGTAGATCCGACAATCTAATACCTGATTCCACTGTCACTGTCAGGTCGGCAGGTTCGTACTCAATCACCTTGTTCAGACGTTTTGTTGACATGACAATGCCTATTTCAGGAACAACATTTCCAATACTCAGCTTCGAACCTGAACCCGCTGGAATTACAGACACATTCCTTTCAGATGCAATACGAAGCACATCTTGCATTTCTGATTTGTCTGCTGGTACTATCACCACTTTAGGGAGAATATCATCAACTGTATATCCAGTAACCTGATCATCAGGAAGTATCCCTGCATCACCCACAATACTGCTAAGTGTATCATACAAGCTATCTAAAGTCGCCATTTTCTTTCCAATTTCCATTACTTATCATCGTCAGGATAATCAATTGCCCATTTTCCTTTACCGTCACCTGTAGGTGATTCCTTCCACAAAGCGAGAAATCCTTCAGGTGCATTATGCTCTAATAGATGTGCGATAAAGAGTTGATGCAATTCAGATACAAGGTCTTCATTGTCCTGTGCAAGATTATCCGTTGCCAATCGGTCTGTCGTGAGATCAAACAGTTCAAGTGAACCATCAGCACCAACAGGCGCGTATCCCCATCGCTCAGTAACAAGGAACGGTGTTGTCGCGCGCCGCGGCACTGTACCATTTCGCGCACCGATGTGGGTACCGGTTACTGCATACTCTCTATGCTGTGTATCGCCGCTAAGGAGTGCGTCAGCAAATGAACGTCCCTCAAAAGGTTTGGGTGGATCAAGAGAAACTCCCGCCAAATCACACAAAGTCGGTAAAATATCCATCGGTTGTGCAATTAAATCAAGACCCTCTCCTTGTGGAACATCGCCACCCGCAATTAGAAACATCTCATGGTTTATTTCAGGATAAGTTGGCCAATATCTCGGATCCTCTGAGTCTATGTTTGATTTCCCTGTTCTTTCATGTTCTCCAATAGACATACCGTGATCAGACATCACCACAACAAGCGTATCATCCCAAAGTTCAAGGTCCTCAACTTTTTCAAGGATACGACCAATATGTCTATCAACCAACTCCGATTCTCCCGCATAGTGTGCCCAAAGGTTATGTAACTCGGCATCCGTATAGATGGATGAGCGACCATAGTTCGGATGTAACATCGGGGGACCCGAGTAGGTTGGATCATACCGTTTGACAATATATTCAGGTGGATCCCATGGTTCGTGCGGATCAAAGAAGTCCACCCATAGAAGGAATGGACCCGAGCGATAGTTCTCCTCTAAGAATCGGATTGCAGATTCAGATGTTCTCCCCGAAAACGTCTCTGCTTCATATTGATAGTATCTGTTTGTCCAACGGTGTGTATTCGGTAGCGTATTGCCACGGAAAGAAGGATTTGGACGGGTCTTATCATCTGGCATGATGGTCTTAATCTCATCGTTCAGGTGAAGTAATGGTTTATCTCCTTCTTGACCACGATGTTGGAATGCAGCCTGAAATCCTTGTTGGAAACGAGCATTGAACAGATGCGGACAGTCACAGATAAGTTGAGTCGCATATCCCTGTCCAGCTAAGAGTCTACCGATATGATTAGGTCCGCTTAGGTCAATCGCTTGCCACCCATAGTGGGGCCATCCTAAGGTACCAGTTGCCACATCAGTCCGATGCGGTATTGTCGGAAAACTGCTCATATAGAACTTATCAATCGCAGTCGCACGTTCAGACGCAAATTTGTCTAACATCGGTGTCCGGATAGGTTTATCTGCCCTTTCACCAAGATTGTCATAACGAAAAGTATCCGTAATCAGTAAAACGATATTCTTCATAAAATATCCTCACAAATCAGAATTAAAGGTAATCTATCCTTCATACCTCTTGGCTTGATGTTCTCAGCAATAGCATTGTAACAAAAAGCAACTGTAAGATCACAGCACCACAGGCAACGACAGACAACTTTGCACCCATCAAACACGGAAAGAAGAGAATAGAACCGATCATTGAACCCTTCAACGCAAAATATCCGTTCTTCTCTGTCGGTTGTAAATAGAGTGGCACTCGTGTAATTACGGCTGCAAGCAATCCAAGAATAACCCAAACGACATACGTCTTCTGCTCAAGTGGTTCTAACCAATACGGTAGCAGTGCAACTACAAATGCCAGAACCGTCGCAAAAGCGGACAATAAGAGTGCCGGACGAATACCCAGTTGTATCGGTGTCGTCATAATACCGTGTTTCTCGTCGCGTGTGATGTCCTTAAACGTAGTTGTGATATGCGTACCCAAATCGTATAACGTAGTTGCACCAAAAGCATACCATACCAAGCGCGGGATGTTGTTGCTTACCACCAAGGATCCAAAAATGTTTAAGAGTCCGATACCCAACGGTAACGTTAGACTTCCTAAGATACCTTTTGCCTTGAAAAAGGCGTTGTAAAGGTGTGAAATGGCAACTAATGCCATCACCAACAAACCCGCTTTGATACTGAGCAAAAAGCCACAGATAACACAAGTAGCATAAATTACACTCGCAGGCACTAATGCTTGACGAGGGGTTAACCGATGCGATGGTAACGGACGATTAGGATTTGTATACGCATCTGTTTCACGATGGAAGTAGTCATTTTTTATCATCCCCGCGAAGTAACCGAACAGTGCAATGATAAGTGCTGCTATGACACGCCACGTCAATCGTCCATCACTGGCAATAAGTGCCCCCGGCAGCGTCGCAACAATAGGAATAGCAAAAAGAGGATAACGGATGAGTTCAAGATAAGCTTTGATACGACTCATGAGACTAAAAGTTATCCTGCGGAACTCCCGCTTCGGCAACCGGTGTTGTTCTCGGCTCAAATACCTCATCGACACTATAGAACTGCTCGCTCTGTGTGCTTATGCTTTGCTCTGTAACGTTAGGTCCTACCTGTTTGTTACCGCTTATATAGTTGTCTCTAAGCCTTCCACCATCGTATACTGCCCACCCCATATTCTGTGTGATATTGTTAGATACTACCTCAGGAGAGGACGTAGAATAACATGTAATTGCATTCTCATAGTTAGACCTGATATTATTCTTACTTATCCTTGGGCGTGAATCATCTTCACAAACAAGACCGTAGCGATTAGCAGTAAACTCATTATACGCTACCTCTGGTGCTGCAGCCCCTCGAAACTGTGCACCACTTTCGTTCCTATTAAACTCGTTTGCCGAAATAGTTGGATTCGCATCTTCACATAGCACACCGATCTTGTTCTCGCTGAAAAGACAATTTTCTATCTGAACATTATCCGTCTTAGTTATGATCCCGTTAGTCGCATGCTGAATACGGCAATAGGTGAAACGACTATTTGGACTTTGTGCTTCAATGATGATACTATCCCAATCTCCTGCCTTTGGCGGTAGTGCATTCATTGATGGTGTGGAAGTACCGATTGGTGCAGTGGGTTTCTGCCCAAAGATCTCTTTTATATTCTGTTGCGTCAGAGTGGTATCAGTCTCTTTTTCAGTTAATTGTTGCTGTTTACCCAATGATCCAAAAACTATCATTCTGTTTGGTGCCCCTTCGGCATAGAGTTCACCTTGAACAATGAGACTACTCGGTTCGTCATTTGGTTCAAATCCTACGATTGTTCCAGCACGAATTGTCAGATTAATCCCTTCTGGTACAATTACAGTCCCAGTGATATAGATCCGACCATCCCACACCTCATTTTCTGTGAGTTCTCCAGTCTTTTCTATAATACCAGACGTTGAACCCCCTGTATTTGGGTTTAATGCACAACCTTGACATACAAGATAGAAACATAAGATACTGATGATGTAAAGGTTATTTCTTCGTATAGTTTTCATAACATAGTTTTATCACAAAGTCACTGATATGTCAAGAGATTCAGAACTACCGAGTGCGTAAAGATTTTGCCCTGAACGAACCTCATAGCATGAAATCCACTAAATGCCGTAGCACATTCATCCTTGATTGTGCTTCTTTGGACAACAACCATCTTTCATTGCACTTCTCTGCACAACATTGATAAGACCCAATGCTGAGCAGATCATGGTTGAACCCTATTCTTTAGTCCAGTATGAAGATTAAGATTTAAATCGGGACCGATGTCAATGGTGATGGTGTTGCTAATTTTACGGATCTGGTGTTGGTTGCTGCCGCAATCGGCGAAACAGCTTATCTGCCACTGCACCTACCCCCGACTCAACGGATGTTCACGATTTGCAATGGGGAAAGGAACGCGTTGTCTGGTCAGCTGCGACTCGTAGGCACCCAGTATCATCTCTAATGCAGCGACTGCGTCCTCAGCTGCGGAGATAGGTTTTCTGTCGTTCTCTATCGCATCAATCAGATCCAGAATTGCCAGTTCATTGCCTTTGAAGAAGGGTGTATCGTCAAGATCAATCGCTTCCCACTGCTGGTCAGCATTTGAGGGTACTATGACAGGATGCGGATAAACCATCAGTCTATTTGCCACATCACCTCGGAGAGAGAAAGTACCTTCACTACCAACAATCTCCATACCGTATCTACCCGGTCCACCTTGATCGCGTCTCGTTTGGAAGAAACCCGAAACCCCACTCTTGAAAGCAAAATAACTATTTATGCAATCTCCTGCTACGGGACCAACGGGTTCAGTCGGTTCGTGGTCATCTCCATAAGATACCTCTTTACCGTCAATGGTAACGTGTGCCTGCATCCAATCCACATCACCTACGAAAAAGCGCATCATATTGAAGAGATGTGTCCCAAGGACGATCATATCCTCACCGCCACCACGTCTGTCCTGTTTTCCGCTTGCATAGATGGCTTGCACTGTACCAATCTTATCATCGTTGAGCATCTGCTTGATTGTGTGCGTTGCTGGTAAGTAGACTGCTTGGTGTGCAACTGCCACTTTTAACCCGTTCCGTTTTGCTGTCTCCACGATACTGTCTCCCTCGGCAAGGGTACCTGTCATCGGTTTTTCGCAGTAGACACTACAACCTGCATTAAGACAAGCGGTTACCATACCAAGATGCTCTGTCACCCAACGTGGACACACACTCACTATATCTAAAGATTCTTTCTCCAACATCTCACGGTAATCAGCGTAGCCGCGTTCTGCTCCTGATTCTTCCACGGCTTTTGCCCTTCCCGATTCATTAGGGTCGGAGATAGCGATGAATTCTACGTTTTCTATATTCTGGTATGCAGTATGTAATCCGTGTCCATAGTTACCAGCACCGGTATGTCCAATTGCTGCTGCACGATAAATCTTCTGATTCATATTCTTACCACCTTAATAAGGAAATGTTTTATCTAAACATCAGATAAATGAGGAAAATCAGGACAGGAATTGAAACTATCAATACCTGTACTTCCAACAAACACTTTCTATATCTATGAACGGATTTCTCCCCTTTATCTGTCCTATTCAGAAATGATAGTCTTCGTTCAAGAGATGGATGGGTTTCAAATAACTCAAGTATAAAACGTATAGGTTTAGGTAGTGAGCTGAAACTACTGAGATTCTCTAATGCTGACTTGAATGCTTCTTGGTTATCTGTCAGATCCACAGCGTATAAATCTGCTTGATGTTCAAAACGTCGTGATAGGAAATTATAGAGAACCTTAAAATATAACACAAAAAAGAGTATGGAAATAATGGATAAGAGGATAGGAAATCCTGCAAGTGATTCATTGAGGGGTTCCATTACCAATCGATAGAAAATAACCGAGCTTAATAGATAACCGAGTACGAGTAGGGTAGAGACAAGCAAGTGCTTATGACGGATATGACCAATTTCATGTGCTACAATTGTCTCAATCTGTTCATCAGGGAAATTGTGCAAGAGTGTATCCGTTATAAAGACTTTACGGTTGCGTGGAATTATTCCCGCAACGGCGGCATTCGCAATAGATAGACTTCCCGTTTGCCATACACCGATGTCCCTGTATTTCATACCACTCCGGTCTGTCAAAAGTTGTAGTTTCTGTTTCAATACTGTGTCTGTTAGTGGTTCTGTCTTCCATAGAAACTGCATCAATAAAGGTGCAAAAACGAATGGTAGCATAATTAATGGTAGTAAAAGAGCTAAACCGACATAAGCACCTATCTGTTCGGGAAATAGGTGTGTGAAATCCTGAACAGCATTGACAAATAACAGTGGAAACAGTGGTAGGAGCAACATTCTAAAATTGAATCCAAGATATTCCCATGACTGTTCCAAACTTTTTCGTAATCCATGCATGACAAAGCGGATTCCATATCTCGTGTGGGTTGGAAAGTGTTTGGTGAAGTGTAGTCCATCATACATGACGAAACGTATACCCAGCAAACTCACAAAAAAAGGTATAAAAGGCAGAATCTCGCGTGAATGATGAACAGGTTCTAAGAAAGCAAACTGTTTATTAACGAAATCTGGAAGGTGCAATAGATATAGCGTGCAGACCAAACCTATTAGACTCAATACTTCAAAAACAATTGTAATACGTAAGTTTGCCCATCTCCGCGTGAGATAGGCAAGTAGAATAGGTATAAGTGTGATTAGACAAACCCACAAAACTATTGCTGACCTATTAACCTCTGTGTCTAATTCGCTAGGTTCATAGCGAATCAGAAAAAAGAGGCCGGCAATTAAAATGATACTGGTTTGTGCCATTATATTCTATCTAAGTTAACATACGAATTATTCGCTTGCTTTCCGATACAATCCGTTTGCATGTTCAGCGAATTTTATGTCCAATTCTGTTATCCCGTCCGCATCGTGCGTCATCATGTCGATTGTCACACGATTGTAGACATTAAACCATTCTGGGTGATGATTCATAGATTCTGCGATTAATGCAAGTTGTGTCATAAAACCGAAAGCAGCAACGAAGTTCTCAAATTTGAACTCTTTATGGAGTTTACCATTTTTTACAGACCAACCGTCAAGTTCTTTCAAGTTGTTCTGAATCTCAGTATCAGTTAGTTTTTCTCGTGCCATCAATATCCTCCTATACACCTTTCACACATCTGGTGCATGTTTTTGCAAAATGCATACTTCTTTCTTGTATGTGTTATGAAAATCGGCTTAAACCCAGGTTCTACTGGATTCAAACCGATTTAGAAAAACGCCGAAATTTGTGTTTAACGGATGTCTTTGATGCTTCCCCATGTGGTTGTGAGCTTGACTTTAGGGTCTACGGGAAAACTCGTATCACCAAAGTATTCAATTTCGCCAATTTGAAAGTGCTGAACGGTCTCAAAAGCAATAAATCGGAAGAACCGATATCCGACTTTTTGTTTGTCAAAATCATCACCAGCATCAAAACGGATGACTTGCAGTCGCTGGTCCCAGAAGCTATCCCCATCGTGAGAAAAGATGGTCGTAAAATCCTCACCATCGTTCGACCGTTAATCAACCCTTGAATTTCCCACACTAAAGGATCTCTATCAGGAACATCGTTCGCTGAAGATACAGTGAAGTGTGTCAGTGCATAAGCCTGATCAAACTCAGCTGTCACATGTATACCTTCCGCCGGAAGGGTTGCAAACCCTCAGCACCATTTGGCATTACCGCCGCCAAGTTGGTTATCAAAGACGTTAAACGCATTTTCACCACCCCCGAAACCGGGTTCATTGCTGGCTGAGAACTTCGCGTTGTAACCTTGATCTGCATCAGGTTGACCATCGTCTTCTGGGTCGGTTAGGTCACCACCAATAAGTGATCCCGTTCCTGTTCCCAAATCTTGCTCGGCGTATGCTAAGTCGTTCGTGTTGATAGACAAACAGACTATCATCAACACAATTCCTGCTATTGTAAACATAAGTTTCATAATGTTAAAACTCCTATAGAAATGAAACTCACTTTTACGTGAGTTTCGTGCTTAGTACCTATATAATAC
>VXOP01000452.1:4574-13940 GCA_009839975.1 Candidatus Poribacteria bacterium | reverse complement strand
TCAATACACTTTCTGTTGTAGGCAATCGTGATGGTATTGTTGGGATCGGATTTGGAAGTGCAAGTGAAATTTCTGGTGCCCTCCGTAAGAGTTTTGCTGATGCCCGGAAAAACCTGATACGTGTCCCCTTAACCGATGGTACACTTCCCCATGAAATTATTTGTGAGTTCAAGTCAGCGAAGGTTTTGCTAAAACCGGCTCGTCCTGGTACTGGAATCATCGCGGGGCACGCGACGCGTGCAATATTAGAACACGCGGGTGTCCGTGATGCCCTCACAAAATGCTTGTCTTCAAGAAATGTCAAAAATATAGCAGAGGCGACTATGATCGGTTTGAGAAGTCTCAAAGATGTTAATGAAGTCGCGCGAATTCGCGGCAAAACAGTAGAAGAACTATTTCATAAACACACCAACAATTCTGATAGTTGAGCTTACGCAATCATACCTTAAGGAACAATAGAATCAATGAAACTTAACGAACTTAAACCTGCACCAGGGTCAAAACGGAAACGAAAACGCGTTGGACGCGGCCGGGGGTCAGGATATGGTGGTACTTGTGGACGTGGACATAAAGGTCAGAAATCGCGTTCTGGCGGGTCAATACCTGCTTGGTTTGAAGGTGGACAGATGCCTTTAGTCAGAAGGGTACCGAAGCGAGGACCACGAAGACTTGGACATAAACGTTTAGTCTACGACGTTGTTAATATAAAAACGTTAAACCTATTTGATGAAGATGTAGAGGTGAACCCGGAACTGCTCCGCAAAGTCGGTATTATAAAAAAGAAAAATGCCCGTATTAAGATACTCGGGGATGGTGAGTTGGATAAACAATTAAAAGTGCGTGCACACAAGTTCTCAAAATCCGCAATTGAGAAAATTGAAGCAAAAGGCGGTACAGTTGAGGTGATATAAGTGATTAAGCCTATACAAAACGCTTTGAAAATTCCTGAATTGCGTAAACGGATTATTTTCTCTATCCTACTCTTAATCGTTTATAGACTTGGCGCACATATTACACTGCCGGGCATTGATGATGGTGCTTTAGCAATATTTTTTGAAGAACTTACGAAACGTACCGGGGATGTTTTAGCTCTGATTAATATCTTCTCGGGTGGTGCCTTCAGCCAAATGACGATCTTCGCTCTCGGCATTCAACCCTATATCAGTGCTGCTATTATTATGCAGCTACTCCCAATGCTTATCCCCTCACTTGAAAGACTTTCTAAGGAACCGGATGGCAGAAAGAAGATCACACAATACACACGCTACGGGACCGTGTTACTCAGTATTGTGCAAGGGATTACGATTACTGTTTTATTGCGAAATCCAGGACAATTGGGGGTTGGTGACGTTACAATCGTCCACAATCCAACCGTCTGGTGGCACATATTGACCGTCATAACATTAACCGCAGGTACTGCCTTCGTGATGTGGCTCGGTGAACAGATTACCGAACGCGGTATTGGTCAAGGCATATCAATTATTATCACTGTCGGTATCATGGCAGGTTTCCCGAGTGGTGTATATACAGTTGGTGATAATCTGATAAATAATACAGATGTTGGACTATTACACCTCGTGATATTAATTGCACTCATTGTCATTGCTGTGGGTGGTACTATTTTCATACACCTGTCAGTACGCAAAATTCCAGTTCAATACGGACGGCAAATTCGAGGTGGAAAAGTATATGGGGGACGTGCAATGCATCTACCTTTACGGGTTAACACCGCAGGAATGATCCCTATTATCTTCGCTATCTACATAATGATGTTTCCGGGATTCCTGATCGGAATCTTACCGGCAGACTGGGAATGGGTACAAGGTTTGGCAGCACTCATGGATCCGAGTAACCCATCCATAATGTATCTTACCATTTACGCGTTGTTGATTATAGGATTCACCTATTTCTACACTGCTGTACAGATCAATCCCGTTGATATGGCTGAGAACTTACAGAAAAATGGTGGTTTCATACCTGGACTACGACCCGGTAAACAGACAGCCGACTATATTAATACAACATTGACTCGGATAACACTTCCGGGTGCTCTGTTTCTGGCAGGAATTTCTGTAATCCCAATTTTTATTACCAGTCGACTGGGAAGAGGTGAGTTCGGGGGTATGGTGGAAGGCGCGTCTATTTTGATTGTTGTAGGTGTTGTGTTGGATACAGTTTCACAAATTGAATCTTACTTGACAATGCGACACTATGATGGATTCTTGAAGGATAGACGAATAAAGGGACGTAGAGGTAGATAATCAGTTTATAGACACATAACAATGTCGCGTGAAATATTAAGAATAAGCGATACCGAAGTAAAGAATTTGGAAGGTTCATTATGAAAGTTCGACCCTCTGTCAAGAAAATGTGTAACCGATGTAAAGTGATTAAGAGAAAAGGCGTTGTCCGCGTTATTTGTCCTTCAAATCCGAAGCACAAACAACGACAAGGATAATCATCTACTATATATATACAAGGAGTATTTCATGGCACGTATAGCAGGGGTGGATTTACCCCGTACGAAACGGATTGATATTGCTCTGACTGCTATTTACGGCATTGGTCGTTATACTGCCTCCAAGATCGTAAATGACCTAAACATTGATCCTGCTACAAAGGTCGATGCTTTAGTTGAAAACGAAGTCAGTCAGCTCAGAGATATGATCAATGAAGATTATAAAGTTGAAGGTGATCTGCGGCGTGAAGTTGATCAAAACATTAAACGTCTTATGGATATAAACAGTTATCGCGGATTACGCCACCGGCGGCAGTTACCTGTGCGAGGACAGCGGACAAATACCAACGCTCGCACAAGGAAAGGTAAAGCACGCACGATTTCTGTCGGTAGAAAAGCAAAAGAAGCAGCACGTAAAGGTGGTTGATACACCGATATCCACAGAGGTGCTTACGAGTACATAAAGGAGATAAAGATTGCGTTCACGAAGACGGGAACGAAAGAATGTACCTGAAGGTATTGCACATATCCAGGCAACTTTCAATAATACAATAGTGACGATCACCGACCTTAACGGTAATACAATAGCGTGGGCGAGTGCGGGGATGACGTTCCCCGGTTCTCGTAAGTCAACGCCTTTCGCTGCTCAGCAGACAGCCGAAGCATGCGCAAGAAAAGCGATGGAACACGGTATGAAAAGGGTTGAGGTGAGAGTTAAAGGTCCCGGTTCAGGCAGAGAGTCGTCAATTCGTGCACTCGCTGCTGCCGGGTTAGAAATCACTTTAATGAAAGATATGACACCTATTCCACACAACGGATGTCGTCCACCAAAAAGACGACGGGTGTAAACAAGGAGGAATATGAGTAGGTATTTAGGGTCTGTCTGTAAGTTGTGCCGCAGAGAGGGTGAAAAACTTTTCTTGAAGGGACGGAGGTGTCTTGGACCAAAATGTTCCTTTGAACGGAGAAGTTATCCTCCTGGTGACCATGGACAGAAACCACCAACACGCGTCCGGAGTGAATTCAGACGGCAATTACGCACTAAACAGAAAGCAAAAAGAACTTACGGTGTTTATGAGAAACAGTTCCGGAACTACTATTTCAAAGCAGCACGTCAAACTGGTATTACCGGTGAAAATCTAATTGCATTGCTTGAACGCAGGTTAGATAATGTTGTGTATCGTCTTGGTTTTGCAACTTCACGCAAACAAGCCAGACAATTGGTGAAACATAATCACTTTACTGTCAATGGGAAACGTGTCAATATCCCTTCGTATTTGGTTGATGTCGGAGATGTAATTACACCACGGGAAAAGAGCCGTGAAAATATAACGATTCAGGAAGCATTAGAATTTTCAAAACAACGCGGCGCACCGGAGTGGCTCGAAATTGATTCTGACAAACCTGAGGGACGCGTGCAAGGAGCACCTGTCGTTGAACAGATCGCTGCAGAGTTAGACACACAACTCATTATTGAATTATACTCTAAGTAATTCTCACCGGACTATGCCTCTTGACTGCAATTTCGATCTCCTAAGACCGAAACCTTAAGAGGCATTTGAATTGTTCTCTTAGTTCCTTACTGTCCTTGAAACGTTACTGGACACAGATAGTTTGACTCTGTAATCAAAACAACTTATGCCTATAGGAGGAAATTGATGAATAGGTTGCATTTAACAATGCCCGAACGTCTGGTAGCTGATACAGAAACATTACTGCCTAACTATGCAAAATACACTGCTGAACCGCTGGAACGAGGGTTCGGTACGACTCTTGGTAATTCGCTTCGTCGAGTACTTCTCTCCTCAATAAAGGGAGCAGCCATCACGGCAATTCAGATAGATCAGGTGAAACATGAATATTCCACTATACCAGGAATCGTTGAAGATGTAGTGCAAATTATTCTAAACCTAAAGGCGATCCGTTTTCGAGTTCATGATGAAAATCCGTTGATTCTGGAATTGACCGCGGATGGTTCTGGAGAATTGACCGCAGCAGATATTCGACCGAATTCACTTGTAGAAATAATTAACCCTGACCAACACGTAGCAACTTTAGATAAGTGTCAGGGGATTGATATGAAAATAGAGGTGCAGGCAGGACGCGGGTTTTCATTGGCAGAAGAACATCGTGATCCTAAGCAACCTATCGGATGGATTCCTGTTGATGCAAAGTTTTCACCTGTTGAAAAAGTTAACTTTGCAGTACACGAAACACGCGTCGGTGATATGACAAATTTTGATCAACTCAACCTTGAAATCTGGACAGATGGAAGTATTACACCAAAACTCGCGCTGACACAAGCTGCCGAAATTATTATGAGTCAGCTCGACATTTTCACAGAATTCGATGAAACCTATGTTGAACCAGAAATTGAATTTGATGAAGCGAAAGAGTTGAGAAACAGATACTTGTCTAAACCTGTTGCTGACCTTGAACTCTCGGTCCGTGCGGGAAACTGTCTTGAAACTGCTAAGATAAAAACAATCCGTGAACTTGTCGTCAAAACTGAAAAGGAGATGTTGGAGTATAAGAATTTTGGTAAGACATCTCTGAATGAAATCAAAGACCAACTTGCTAACATGGGTTTGACTCTCAATATGAATTTGGAAGACGAACAGGATGACTCGGATGAGGAGGAAACAGAATAATGCGCCACAGAAAACGCGGCAGAAAATTGGGCCGTACCACAAGCCATAGAAAGGCACTTTTCCGTAATCAAGCCACTGCGCTGTTTGAACATGAACAGATCCGGACGACGCTTCACAAATGTAAAGAACTTCGCCGCGTAGCAGAAAAACTTATTACGCTTGCCAAGGAAGATTCTCTACACACCCGTCGTCGCGCAGCTCGCATGTTATACGGTACAAAATTGCACTATAAACCGCCACGTGGTGAATCTGCTGCTATTCAAAAACACGCTGTGCTTCAGAAACTTTTTGAGGATATTGCACCTCGCTATCTTGACCGCAACGGTGGTTATACCCGAATTATTCGGGGTGAACTCAGACGCGGGGACGGTGCACAGATGGCTTATATTCAGCTTGTTTAAAATTGTTCTTTTACAAAATATGGATGGAATTAAGTTTCCATCCATATTTTGCTTTCATCATGCTACCTACACTAAAACCGATATGCACCAGACACGAAAAAGCGGTGTGTATTGCGTGTAGTTGTCAATTCGTTCCGATACTGCTGCCAGTTACCCCACATATATGCGACGTCAAATTTTACAGATTCTTCAAAAATCTTACCGACACCGAATGTGAAGAAATCCCGCTCATTTTCAATTTCTGAATCAGCAAAAGGAATTTCGTCCCGAAAATAACCCAGACGTAGATATGTATCAACCTCTGGAATCAGGAATTCAGCACCTAACCTTGTTTGTATAGTTGTCGTATAGTATTCCTCAAAGTAATTAACGCCAATGTCCTCTGCAGCTGCAGGATCGTATCGCGTTTGCTGCCAGTCTGTCAATTGCACATCACCCGCTAACACTAACCGTTTCTCAAACAGTTTCAGCGCGATACCTGTTCCAATCTCAAAAGGTCTCTCAATGTCATAAGAATAAGCACCATTTTCTGGATCAGATAACTCCTCACCATCATCATACAGGACTGTCGTATACTCACGCCAGAATTCATCAACGGTTATTTCTGTCGGTGCGACTAAGGTAATACCGAGGTTGACGATTTCATCAAAGGTTGCCAGTATGCCAATCCTACCACCAACACCGGAAAAGTTTCGTTCAATCTCATCGTCAAATCTAAACCGTGATAATTGGTCATCTGCGTTTAGTGTATCTGTTGCTGTTGCAACCAAGTCATTTTGAATGTCGCCAGTCCAGTAGTCTATTGAACCACCGATTAAAAAGTTTCTACTGACATATACACTGCCACCAAAACTCCAGATACCTATACCACCCGAATTTATATTGCTTTCATTGACATATAGACCGCTGAAATCATTATCTCTACTTGGGTCAACACCTTGGATCAGCGTCTGGAAGTCAAAGTTTTGAGGACGATTATACCCGAAAGCGATGGCAAGTCCACCCTGTTCCGTATAGAAAGGATATACAATCCCCACAGAATTGGGACGTACCCGTGAACGACTTGTACCGATTACCGCTTCGTTGGTGAATGAACTGTCTGTAATTGCAGTGTTATGTGAAAAACTCGTGAACAGTTCAAACTTCTGTATCTGTGCTATTCCCGCGGGATTCCAGTATAATGCGGTGAAGTCATCAGCGAGACCGAGCGATGCACCACCCATACCCATAGACCGGGCACCTATTCCAAAAGTATTGCCAACTACCAATTCCTCTGACTGTCCTAAACATACACCCGTGATTAAACCGGTGAAAAGGATAGAGAGAAATAAGATATAAATAGATCGTTGCATTTTGTAGTTCTCCTTTGTTTTTCTAAGTTTTCATTTTAGCTATTTTCAGTTTTGAGAACGTCGCCTGAGTCGTTCAGAACGAGGATTAGATGATGTTACACTCCGTGAAGCACGTGAACGTCGGTACTCAGCTCGACTGCCTTTTGAGACCGTGCCTCTATTGTAGGTACTTCCACGGTAAGCGGGATAATATGTTCTACCGTAATACCCGCCAGAGTAATGATATGGGTAATAGCCTCTATGATAACGGTAATAGGGTGAATAATGCCTATATCCATAGCCGTAGTACCAGGGATGCGGGTGATAGTATGCATGGGGATAATGGAAATATGGATACGAGGCATAAGGAATCCAATAAGACCTGTCGGTATGTCTATTGGCATATCCGTAGTGTGATTTTCGCCGTCCATAATAACCTTCAGATTCGTCAGTGTCCGTTTCCACCTCTGAATGGGAATCGTGTTCTATACTCTCCTCAGTTTCCTTAACATGTTGGATATGGTTCTTATTGACTGGCATGGGTTCAAAATAACTGAGTTTTGTATAACATCCAACAATCGTTAGGACTGCAAAGAGTAAAAACAGAATCAATATAGGTTTTAAGTTCATTTCTCAATCTCCTTAAAAACGAAGGATACTGTTGAATATTTTAACACAATCAATTCTTGAATTTCCACATATTTTGATTTTACTTGTCTGCAGTATATGGACATGCTAAACTGACACTATGAGAGTATTCATTCAAATTAGTTATGGTGTCATCGTTGCGCTTATCGTTTCCGTTGGTTGTATCTGGCATAGTGGGAGTTTCGGTGAAGCACGTCATACTATCAGCATCATCGGTGCAATTGCGATTTTTGTTGCAGGTCTATATCTTCTCAGAAGTCGTTGGATACGTTGGGGTAGTCGGCAGCTCTGGTTAAAATATCATCAGCGGTTAGCGTCAATGGGTTTATGTCTTGTACTGTTTCACTCTGCATTTCAGCCGCTTACTTGGCATTCCTGGTTAACGTTTCTACTTGCGTTGTCCAATTTAGGAACTGGCATAGCTGTTAGTCTTACTGCGAAGAAGACTCGTCAGATACTGCTCCGTTGTCATCTATTTCTTGCACCTGTTTTGTTGATAAGTATCGTCTTTCACGGACAAGCTAAACTTGACCATGATGCGTTCTTTCCGCTTACGGAAGTTCACGATATTCCCTGTGCAAAATGCCATCCATCTGATCCGCTACTGTTTCGTCTTGATTCAACGTCTGATCAGTCAGAATTGTTTACAGCGGGAACTATTCCAGAAGATATTGCGTGGTGGTTCGAACAACACGATACCAAGTTATCTCAATCAGCAAGCGTTTTTACTAAAGATCAAGATAGAAGGTGGAAAATTAGGGACGTTGATAATCATCGAGACTATCATATCAAGAAAGAAGATGATAAGATGGCATTCTATGCTGATAATGCCTATCGCAGTTATACATGTATTACCTGCCATGAACATAATACACCGGAGCTCCAATTAGCGCACGATTTGCATGGTGTGCCTGACTTTCATAGGTGTCTCGTGTGCCATCAAACGGAGATAGATGGTACTCGCTACGGCAGACAACGTGTGAATTGGGATTATGATCCAAATTGGTAGCGTTGTGCTCCGAGTTGTAACAGGGGTTTGTTATATGATGAATCAAAGGTGTAAACGGGTTTTCCCCATTTCAATAGTGTCTGTGCAAATTCTAATGTTTTACTATCTTCTGCGGCATGCGCTATCAATATCTTACTTGCCAATGCTGCGACAAAGTGATTACGTTTACCTGCCATTGTGGCATTCTGCTGAGATGCCTTATGGAATGTGGATAAAATCAAGAATCTATCTTGCGATAAAGGTACTTTCCATTCTTGCTTAATTCGCATATTTTCAATACTCCGAGCTGGACATATTATAATCGGTTGTGAACCGCGCAGGAGGACACGCAAGCATTCTTTTTCAATAGGTGAATGAAATCCTCCAACTGTTGAAACACCTTTATTTCTAAAATGGTGTGCTAAGTCGTGCGCGTTTAGGATTATCTCGCCGGGACATTTGCTGGAACAGAAGATTGCCCATAGATCAGCAGTTTCTGTAGTGTTACCTGCATTTGGTAATATTTCTATATTTCCACGCGTCCATATCGTTTCTGGTGAATCGTTTTTTAGGTATGTCTGTATATGTGATGGATAACTTTTGTCTGTTTGCGAAATGCGCTGAATTGTTTGTGTCACTTGTAAATGCTGATGGTATGTTGAGTTTGTACTTAAATGATGTATTAATCAGTTACCTAATCGCTTACTTTTTGGATAAATTGGTTTCTATTCTTCGTATTGCCAGCAAAAACGGCTATTTAGCACACATTCAAGGTAATCGTTTACCTAATCGTTTACCTAATCGCTTACCTAATCGTTTACCTAATCGCTTACTTAATCGCTTACTTTTTGGATAAATTGGTTTCTATTCTTCGTATTGCCAGCAAAAA
>VXOP01000452.1:0-4564 GCA_009839975.1 Candidatus Poribacteria bacterium | reverse complement strand
TAATCGCTTACTTTTTGGATAAATTGGTTTCTATTCTTCGTATTGCCAGCAAAAACGGCTATTTAGCACACATTTCAAGGTAAATCGCTTACCTAATCGCTTACCTAATCGCTTGATTCTCGGATGTATTTAGTTCCTCTACCTTTTCCTATCATAGACAAGAACCTATATATCTACCAATTGTCTGAACCAGGATTTTCAGGATTTTAGGATTTTCAGGATTGGGTAAATACGATTTATCGGACATGGGAGTGTAAATATTATGTCACCCTTTTTGTCTGAATCGCGGATTACGCGGATTTCACAGATTACGCGGATTTTTGAGTCTTCACATGCTAAATCCCGCTTCAATCCAGAAACGCAAACTTTTGATGGGATGCTTGGAGAACCAGACTCAATAATCCGCGCAATCCGCGTCATCCGCGATAATCCGCGATTCAGACAGATATGTGCCAGAAACTTCACACACCCAACATCAATTCCCCAAACCCATACGATACTTGATGTCGTAGTTGATGATAAAGTCTAATTCCTCGTCCGTGAAGCCGTAGTGTTCGGCAAGCACACGGTCAATTTTATCAATGATGTGCTTTGAAAAAGAAGGTGAAAACGATTGTATTCTCACCTCACCGGTCTGCCGTTGCTGCCGTGTTTGAAACCAAGAATTCAATTCCAAACTATGTTGATATTCTTCTGATAAATCCCGTAAAGCTTGTTCATTCAATAGAGACTCTGGTAAACGAAATAAGTGTATATCAGATGGATTGAAATCCCTACAGTTACATAACTGTTGATACACAAGAAAAAAAAGTGAACTGTTGAGAATACAGTGAACAACTGGAAACACATTGTGATTTTTCAGTGTTAGTATCGTTTCACGTGAACTTGAGGTCCTCTCACCGTTTATATAACATATAGGAGGTTGTTTAGTCACAACTATATAATACCCTATTCCTGTGTTTTTATAGTAGAGTCTACATGAAGTTGTGCTTCCTAGGCATGAAGCAATTGTAATACCTTGCTTAGTTACCTTGTGCATAATTGTTTCAGCCGTTGCAATATCAAATTTGGGCAACACATCCCGTAATGTCTTACGGTGTGACCATTTATGGTATTGAAGACTGCTAAATAAATAATCCCGCTCTTCAGAATTCCATTTTAGATACTTGGTCGTGAAGATCTTTCTTTGGCAATGCCGAGTAGCAATGAATATTGATAACCTTTGTTCCGAACCGGTAAAAAGTTTACTTGGTCGAATTGCATAGTTGCTGATCCATGTGCTTGCATAATTAGTCAAGGTCTTACGAATATCTCTCATGCGATCTGTGCTTGGAAAGGCAAGGGGAACAATCAGAGACAAGAATGAATTACCATGAGTAAGAGGAAGAAGACGGTAGGTAGTCATTGAGTGAAGATTACCGCCTGTCGTCAATTCAGAGTTTGGCACAGTATAGATGTGTTTGATAGCATTATATTCCACATAAGGCGGATTACCAATAATCACATCAAAACCACCCTCTTGCAGAATACCGTAAAACGCAACAAACCAGTGGAAAGGTTTGTGTGTATCTAACCAATTCTGATAGTCAGATTGATTGTTCACATCAACATCATATATTCCGGCAAGGTATTTGTTTAATTCATCTTCCAAAGCCTCAATGTCCTGCTGTAACATCTGTTTATCATCTGCTGTTACTACACCACCTAACTTAGTTTGCTGTTTTTGGAATAGTGTAAATCGTTCCTTAATATCTTCAGCCTTTTCTCTAATAGGTTCAATGAGATTGTCAAAATCAAATCTTCCTGATAATGCATTTTCAATTTCATCATCAGTGGCAAAGCCGACAAGGGTATTACCTGCTTGAATGTTAAAGTCAATGTCTGGTAGCGGCTCAATCTGTTTTACATCCTCAATCTGTGCGACCATTTTGAGGAATAGCCGGAGTTTACAAATCTCAACTGCTTCCTCCATGATGTCAACTCCGTAAAGGTTTTTGATAATAATAGATTTGAGGATAAAGTATTTTTGGTTGGGATGTTTTTTGATTTTTTCAAGTTCTCCACGAAAATCTATGTATTTTCTGGAATGTGGTTTTTCATCAGAAAGTTTTAACTCATCAACAAATACTTGCATGCGATCAAGACATGCCTCGTAAAGGGGTTCAAGGATGTTCAACGCGGCAAAGAGGAACGCACCAGAGCCACAGGTCGGGTCAAGGACTGTCACATCCTTGATGGCTTTCCAGAAGGCACGGAGCAGTTCGGGTCCCTCACAGTTTTCAATTACATCTTGTGCAAATTGACGGATATCAAGGTTATAGGTTATCAAGTCATTGATGTCGTTTACTTCTTCATTTGCAAGTTTGGCGTGGACGGTTTCATAACGTTGCCGGCGTGCAACTACTTCTCGCCAGATTTCTGTCGGTAAGGCATAATCTTCTGGTGCAAGTGTGTTCCAATCTGTCCGTTGAGAGACATCGTCAATGCCGACAGCAATATTCTCAGGTAACGGGGTACCAACACCTTTTTTGACTGCCTCGTAGATATAGCGGTCCGGGTCTTCTTGTAGGAGTTTCCAAACGGAGGCATCACCTTCAAAAGCGATCTTACACGATTTTCGCGCTGCATCAAAGAGGAAGGGAATGATGGTGTTTTTGCTGATGTATTCTGTGATGTCCTCTTTGGTGTAGTATGCCCCCATCTGTTTCTGGTTGATGTATTTTTCAAAGATGTAACCGAGTACATCTGGGTTAATTTCATTATCGTTTTTGAGGGGACGATCATCAAGGTGCCACTGGTATTGTTCAAAAAAGTCAAAAAGTTTCTCAAATGCTGTGTCAGGGATTTCAATGTTTTCACCGTGGAGTGTCTCGATTTCGTGTTTTTGGAATATGCCACCGTTGAGGTAAGGGACTGTGCCGAGTAGGTCTGAAATGTCATTATCTCTTTCGTTTTCAGGTTTTGCAAATCCTTCAAAAAAGAGTGGACATAGGAATTCTTTGTAGTATATATCAGTGTTGTTTCTTCGCGTCTCTCTTAACTTCGTTTGCAGATAGTCTATATCGTTATTCAGAAAACCTTTCTTTTGAATGAAGTAGATGAACATGAGGCGATTGAGCATCACCGAGACGTACCACTTTTGCATCTCTTCATCGGGAATGCCGTTGAGGAAGCCGAGGAAGGCATCGTGTTCTTTCTTGAAACGGTCATAGAACTTTTTGGTAACCTTTTCAGCGTAAAATGCAGTTCCGACGCGTTCAATCACACCAAAGAGCGTAATTTCTTCTTCTTCATCTAAACTAATGGCAATGTTTTGTAGTTTTTGGATCAGAGAATCACCGGACTGCCAAGTTTTGTAGTGGTGTTCGCGGCATGCGTCCGGTTTCCCTTGTTGGCGTTTGACCCACTGCCATATTTGCAGGGATTTGTCAGCATCGGTATAGATGATAAAGTTTTCATGTGAGACTTTTGCGACCTGTTTTTGGATTTTACGGCGGGTTGCATAATCTGGGAAGGGTTTTTCTTCTGTCATCTGTGGACATTCATAGACTGCCATACCGCGTTTTTGTGCTATTGCTGTAAGTATGTATTCGGTTTCATCTACTACCACTGGCAGGATTTGTGAATGATTCTCCCAACCGAGGGTTTGTGTAAAGAGATCTTCAAAATCGGATTCTTTGAGGTATTGGCGTGTTTCTTGCGGGTTAAATTGCATAGACGTTCCTGTAGATTGAAGGGATAGAACTATCTGATTTGACGAGTAATTCATCATTCGTGAGATGACCGACGACAAGTTTAGACTCTTTCATCTGATACCTCTAACAATATGGATCATGTTAATGTTAATTATACAAGTTTTTGTTTTGAGATTCAACATTTTTATAGACCATAGGCGTCGATTTAAGAGGAATTCTGTCCATGTGTCTAACCCGGTAGGTGCGATATCCTTATCGCACCGGGTTTTTCCGTACCCGCTTCATTGAAGGTTTCCGCTTAGGATCCGGTGCGATAAGGATATCGCACCTACCGGCCTGGTGTAATCAATATTACCTGATTATTTATTTAATCTTCATGAAATCGCACCTACCGGCCTGGGAACATTACTAAGAAGAAAGTCCTAACGAACACACAATCTTGGGTTCTTGCATTTCGTGTTCTTCCTCAACGATACAGAGCCTGCCATCGTTCCATAATTCGATCACCACTTCAACAAGTTTTTCGTTTGAAATTCCGAGACGTAGTTGTCTGTTGAGGATATCTGTTGCCACCGGACGTAGTGGATAACGATAGATATTCTCTATGACCTGTTTGAGATCTGCCGTTGCAAACAGTGTATCTTCTACCTCAGAGGCATAGTCTTTTAGTCGATGATAAGTACGGAAACGTGCCCCCGATGGTCTTCCAAGTTGACCTCCAATTCTCCTGTCCTCAGATACGATTAGTTTTGCTGCTTCGTTGACAAGTTCATGGTGTTTCTCAAGCGGGTGTAGTGCATCTGTCTCCGGTTTGCATGCTGCGGTTTGTAAAATGGTAAATTGGGAATCCGTTACACTCTCTCCATTTT
>VXOP01000291.1 GCA_009839975.1 Candidatus Poribacteria bacterium | reverse complement strand
CATCATACCCAAAGATTATAGAAGCACATAAAGATTTAAGTGTCGCTTTAGAACAAGATCCGATAGATAGAGAAGTAGAATTCCATCCATTAATTAAAGAAGAAACTGAAAATTTATGTTCTGGTATCTTAAAAAATTTATCACGAATATTAATCTAACTCAAGTTGCCACCTATGTAGCACAATCTGCCCCCTCTATGCATACGTTTCCTTGAAGATGAGATTGATAAACTGGTATATGAATTGTATAATTTAACGGAAGGTGAGATTACGATTGTGGAAGGTGTCTGAATCGCGGATTATCGCGGATTTATCGGATTACGCGGATTAGTCTTCTGATGTGCGGATATCCTAATCCTGTGAAAAGCAACTTGAAATCCAAAACAAAAAATCCGCGTTAATCCGCGAAATCTGTGTAATCCGCGATTCAGACATATAAAAGGAGACTACAAAATGAATACAAATCTTAAACATCAAGACATAACCGGAAAGATCATTGGGGCAGCATTTGAGGTGCATAATTTTTTGGGTAACGGATTCCAAGAGGTAATTTATCAGCGAGCGTTAGCAATTGAGATGCGAAAAGCAGGATTGGAATTCGCTCGTGAAATTGAGCAGGATATTTATTATAAAGATTTTCCGAAACCTATCGGGACGCGCAGAGCAGATTTTGTGGTAGCAGGAAAAGTGTTAGTTGAATTGAAGGCTATTACTGAATTGGAAAATGGGCATGAAGCACAACTGTTAAATTACTTGAAAGCATATCGGTTGGAAGTCGGTTTATTAATCAACTTCGGTGAGAAAAGTGTAGTACATAAGAGACTGATTCTTTCACAACGCGATCCGAGTAGACGCAGTTGACATTGCTATTCTTTCTGAATCGCGGATTGTCGCGGATTACACAGATTACGCGGATTAGTCTTCTGACGTGCGTAAATACCAATCCTGACAAAAGATACTTGAAATATCAAACGAAAAAAATCCGCGCTAATCCGTGTCATCTGTGATAATCCGCGATTCAGAAACTTGTCGGAATCGCGGATTGTCGCGGATTTACCAGATTACGCGGATTAGTCTTCTGATGTTCAGCTGACTCACTTGATTCCTGAGGAACACTGCTATGAACGAAAAAATAACCGGCACGAATAACCTTTTTTCTAAACATTCGCGGCGCGGAAACCAGAGACTGTTTGCGAAAAAATACGACGAAGCCATTGAGGAATATAGTAAGGCAATAGAACTGAAACCCGATTACGCGCCTATCTATAGTATACGCGGCTATGCATATCGCATCAACGGTGATTTTGAATCTGCCATCAAAGACTATAATAAACTAATTGAACTCATGCCCGATAATGCTGATGCCTATTGTGATCGGGGAATCGCCTACAGCAAAAAAAGTGAATTTGCATGTGCTCTTCAGGACTTCAAAAAAGCGATAGAAATTAAACCGGATTTCGCCGATGCCTATAACGGTCGTGGCTTGACGTATCATCAGATGAATAATGTAGACCAAGCACTTCAAGACTTCAACAAAGCAATAGAACTCCGACCCGATTTTGCCAAGGCGTATAACAATCGCAGCACGGTTTACAAAGATAAAGGTAATATTGAAAAAGCTCTTGAGGACACGAGTAAGGCAATAGAATTCCAACCTAATTTGGCGTATGCCTATAGTAATCGTGGAAACGCTTACGTTATGAAAGGGATAACAAGTCTCGCTATTAAGGACTTTAACAAAGCGATACGCCTAAGCCCGGAACTTGCTGAAGCCTATTGCAATCGCGGCGTTGCTTATGAACATAGCGGTGACCTTGAACGTGCCATCCAAGACTATACAAAAGCGATAGAACTTCAGCCTGATTATGCAGTAGCGTATAACAATCGAGGTGTGGTTCACAATAAAAAAGATGAGATCGATCTTGCCATTAAAGACTTTGACGCGGCGATACAAATCAAATCAGACTACGCTCACGCATACGGTAGTCGTGGTTACGCTTATTATACTAAGGGCGAATTTAACCGAGCCCTTGTAGACTACAACAAAGCAATAGAACTCAATCCAAACTTTGCCGAAGCATATAACCATCGTGCTCTTGTTTACTTGACTGAAGGTGAACTGGAACTTGCCATTGACGACATAGACAAAGCGATTGAAACTAATCCCAATTATGCCGAAGCATATTACAACCGTGGTGTGGTATGGTCAAGGCTGCAGCAGTGGGAAAATGCAAGATTGGACCTGACTGTTGCGAATATCATAGGAAAAAACAGCATCAAGAAATTCCATCCTATCAATAGAAACATCGTAAATCTTGATCGGATCCCCGATATCAATCCGCCAGAAGACATCGCCGCACTGCTAACACCCCCGCAAGCATAACAAGCACAAAAACTGTCAGAATTACGGATTGACACGAATGACACAGATTTCACGGATTATTGAGTCTGTTATATTGGTGTTCTCTGTGAAGTCGGACAGGGAAAGAAAATGAGCAAAGTCAGAGTTTTCGCAGACTTCCATCCTTCCACCCTTCCCTCTTATCCTGAAAATCCTAAAATCCTGAAAATCCTGGTTCAGACAAGTAACCATAACTTTACACACCCCTCATCAAATCCGTTGATTACTATCACATGTTGTGGTATACTTTCTTCAACTATTTGTAGCAAGAGGTGGATACCATGAATGACTATAGAAACATTCTCACAATTGAACCGGGTAAACGCAGCGGGCAGCCGTGTATTCGAGGAATGCGGATTACCGTTTACGATGTCTTTGAATACTTAGCATCGGGTATGACAGTTGAGGAAATCCTTCACGATTTTCCCGAGTTAACCGAGACAGATATTCGTGCTTGTTTTGCTTACGCTGCAGACAAGGAAAAATCACCCTGTGGTAAATAGCCGTGATTGATTGGAATGCCATAGAAGAGAATTTACGGAATTAAATACACACGTTCTATACACCGTTCGCACCGCTGGTGCTTGGTAGGTTGTCATTTGGACGTTCTATATACCTTTCGCACCGCTGGTGCTTCTTTCTGGGAAATGCGGACTTTTTTCATACCCGTCCAGAACATCTAATATCCGCCCTTCCCCTCTTGTCCTGATAATCCTAAAATCCTGAAAATCCTAGTTCAGACAAGTAACCATAACTTTACACACCCAATACCAGACAAAAAAATCCGCGTTAATCCGTGCCATCCGTGTAATCCGCGATTCAGACAGGCACTTGTATGTTTAGTTTCATTTGCGTATTAGCATTTTACGCGTTGCAGAAAAATCGCCTGCTTTTAATGTATAAAAATACACACCACTCGCTACTGCCTCACCTGTGGCGTTCTTGCCATCCCAATACGCGGCACTGCTCCGATGATGGTATATCCCAATAGGCTGATACCCCAGATCTAACTGACGAACTAATGTCCCATCAGACGCATAGATCGTGATACGTACATCCGCAGGTGCAGAGAGTTGATACGGTATCCACGTCTCTGGATTGAACGGGTTCGGATAGTTGGACAGCAGCGATGTTTCTGTCGGGGTCAACGATGCAAGGAGTTGTTCCAAGACGGTGATTCCACGTTGGAAGGTTGGATCAGATAGGTTGCGTTGACGCGCACGGTTTAACCATGTCTGCACCGTGGCACGGGTCGGCATATCGTCAGGATGGATGTTTGAAAGAGCAGGTGCAGCTGAGTCATCACTGCCAATCGCTGCTGCGACCAATGCCAAATCAATGACGTTCACCTCACCATCAGCATTGACATCTGCTGCATGGGTGCCGTGTGTGCCGAAGTTCATCGCTACGAACAGCAGATCAGAGACATCAACAACGCCATCCTCGTTGACATCTTCAGGACGGATAGGCGGTTCAGTGATCTCCGCGAAAGCGGTTTGTGGTGTTTCTCCTGTTCCCGTGCTGTTCGTCAACAACACATGAGAGAGACGCACGGTGGAGTTCTTAACTGCTATCACTTCAAAGGTGATCGACGCTAACGTGCCATCTCCATCTACCTCCTGTCCATACGCCACGGACGCAAGCTGCACGTTATTGACATCCACGACAGGTTGGGAAAAGAAGGCGTTTTCGGGTAGATAATTCCCGTTTGCACTGTTGGCATAACGGAGCGCGGTTGTATCGTAATGGACCTTTGCCTGATAGCCTGCAATGTTCTGTCCACCTGTGATGTTTAGGAATAAGGTGAGTGGCTCGCCAACCTCAGGCGACACCATACTAACTGGCGATAAACTCACGAGGGTATTTGACGGAATAAGGTTTGTGGTGTCCCATATCAGTACCGTACCATCAGCACTGCCACTTGCCAATGTCTGTCCATCCGGACTGAATTCAAGTCCAGTGACCGTACCTCTATGACCTATGAACGTGTGCAACAGTTTACCGCTATGGTAATTCCAGAAACGGATTGTGCTATCATCCTCCCCCGTCACGATGGTGTTGCCATCCGGACTGAACGTCACACTCCGGGTGCCTTCTGAGCTGCCACTGAACTGATGAATTTCTGTGCCGGTCTCCACATCCCAGAGACGGATGGTTTTGTCGCGACTGCTACTCAGCAAAACCCGACCATCCGGACTGAAACTCACATGGGTCACATCGTCTGTATGTCCTAACATCACGCGCAGATGTTTACCTGTGTTGACATCCCACAACCGCACTGTCTCATCATCGCTACAACTGGCGATTGTATCACCTTTCGGACTGAAGGCAATCGTATTGACTGGATGTGAATGTTCTGCCTGTAGAAACGTCCACGGACGACCGAGAGGCGGCAGCGCGAACGCACGGATACTCCTGAGTTCCACCCCTGTTTGCACATCGTATATCACAATATTAGAATCCTGAAAGTCCACTAATCCTGCAACAGACTTGCCATCGGGACTGAAAACGACGGTGTCTATAGTGCCTGTGAACTTATCGAGGGTGTGCAGTTCTGAACCTGTTTCCACATCCCATAGTCGCATTGTGCCATCACGACTGCCGCTAACAAGATAACGTCCATCATCGGTGATGTCAATACTCCTTATGTCATCTGTATGTCCGATGTACGTCCGCAATAGGTTGTTTGTGTCTACCTCCGATAACCGTATCACATTATCTACGGCATTCATCGCCATCAACTTTCCATCCCGCTTAAATAGCAACGTCTCCCAATTCCACTGATGCCGTGTAAAAGTTCGTGTCTGTCTTGCGGTGTAAATTGTGTATCCTTGCCATACCAGAATTGTACCATCACTATCAGCACTTGCGAGTATTTTGCCATCGGGACTGAACGCGATGCTATTCACCCAACTCAGGTTCTCTGTGAGGGTCATCCGTTCCGTACCGGAATTGACATTCCAGATTCGGATTGTTTTGTCGTGGCTACCGCTACCGACCATCAATCCGTTTGGTGTGAAGGCGACTGAATTGATATGACTCGTATGTCCTTCCAAAGTGTGGAGTTTGTTGGCAGATGCGACATCATAGAGATGCACTTTTTTGTCCAATCCACCGCTTGCTATCTTTGTGCCACCGGGACTGAATGCGATACTAATGATGGAATTTTGCGAACCTGTGAACGTCCGAAGGTGTGTGCGTCCGTTAACGTCAAACAGATGCATCAGATTATCCCAGTCTGCACTTGCTAACTGAGTGCCGTCGTGGTTGAATGTAACTGCGGTGATACCCCCTGTGTGTTGTGTGAAAGTGTGCAACTCATACCCCATAGAAATATCCCACAACCGAACCGTCTTGTCGTTGCTGCCGCTTGCGATGGTGTTGCCATCCGGACTGAATGCAACGGATGAGACGGTTCCTGTGTGTCCTGTGAACATATTTACTTCTATACCCATTGCCACATCCCAGACACGCACGGTTTTGTCCACACTACCACTGACAATCTGTGTGCCATCCGCGTTGAAATCGATGCTTTTCACCGCACGGGTATGTCCTGAAAGTAGGTGGAGTGCCTCTGTTGTTTGAACGTCGTATATCCAGATACCGATTGCACTGGCGACTGCCATCATTGTGCCATCGGGAGAGTACTTTATCTCGCGGACAGTTCCTTTTCCGTACCGTGTTTTTGCCCTATCGGGTAGATGCCATTGTGAGGAGTCTTGTGCCAAAATGGTTGGCGTGAATGTGAATATAACTAAGAACGATATCAACACTGAATTCAGTATGTTCTTCATCTGTGTCGCTCCTGTAGGGGGGTGTTTATCTATCTGTTTGTTGATTTTGGGATGGATATTGTTCATAATTCCGTGACATTATGGTAAGACATACGAATTTTAACCCTGAAAAAACTGTGGGTAAATCAGATCTAAATTCAGTTGAATTTTCAACGCAAACAGGGTATAATTTAATTATCTGCTACACATAGATTCATACTAAATCTTTTACATGATAGGAGTTAGAGGATAACATGTTTGCTTTTTTTGACCCTATGTACTTCGTATTCCTTGCACCTGGACTTGCACTATCCTTATATGCAACATGGAAGACAAAAGCTACTTTTTCAAAGTATTCTAAAGTTGGTTCGCGAAATAGGATGACGGGTGCACAGGCAGCAACATTGATGTTAGAGAGAAGTGGAATCCGTGATGTCAAAATTGAACGCACGGGTGGATGGTTAAGTGACCATTATGACCCTCGCAAAAAGGTGCTTCGGTTGTCAGACGATGTGTATTCAAGCAATTCTTTGTCAGCAATCGGTGTAGCATGCCATGAAGCAGGACATGCTATGCAAGACTCCCACGGATATGCCATGCTAAGTTTACGCAGTGCGCTTGTGCCAGCAACTAATTTCAGTTCTATGTTTTCCTATATTGTGTTGATTGGTGGATTCTTGCTCCAGTCAGATCCATTAATGTTGGTAGGCGTATGTCTATTCTCGGTCTGTGTCGTATTCTCTCTCGTAACGCTACCTGTTGAATGGGATGCCAGTCGACGTGCCAAAGTTGCTATGGATGAAGTCGGAATGCTTTCACCTGAAGAAAATCGGCATGCAAGTAAAGTACTAAACGCAGCTTTCCTGACATATCTCGCAGCAGCAATTACAAGTCTCTTGACACTGCTCTATTATCTCTTCCGATTGGGTCTTTTAGGTGGTGATGAGTAAGTAAGGTGGATGGCGCGGTACGAAACCGCGCCGATAGGATGAAGACAAGGTTGTTAGATTAACTTAATCTTTGGTTTCAATATCAACACCGGGCCACTGATCATCGCGTTCAGTAATGTCAACGACAATCCCATCTGGGTCTTCAACTTTGAAGGCTTCCGAAGGTAAGTCATCGGAGTTCGGGTCATAAGGTTTAGTGCCATCTAACCCTTCCCACGTAATTTCAAAACCGAGGTCTTCACATCGTTGTGCAGCTTCTCGTAAATCAGGAACGCGAACACCGATATGGAGATAGTCTAACATGCCACCGACATGCTTAGGACGGTCAGGACCGTTGTGCTGAAATACACGAAAATTGTGATAGCCATCAGTTAAGTCGTAGCATCCGTTCTTCGTTGAAAATATCCGTAAACCTAACGCATCACGCCAGAAACGGATACTCTTTTCAAGATCTGTTGTACGGACACCGATATGAACAAGTGTTGTTGACATAAATAATCTCCTTTATTTACGGCACACGGATGAAGATTAAGATTTAAATCCGGTAATATGCGGTCTGGGAAACCCAGCCCCTACGATCATTTTGATGGTTGAATTACCTAAATATTTATTCAATCTTCATGAGTGTGCCTAATACTTTATACCCAATAAGAGGGTTCACGGTCTTCGGCTCGGTGCTCATAGAGCAGTTTAACATCATCTGGGAACGCATCAAATATGTCCCCCGGAATTATAGCCGTATTGACACCAAAGAGTTCCAAATTTAGCCACCACGGAGCATATCTGACGACAACTGCGGTTCGGCGAGTATCGCTGGGATTCTCAGCGTTTGAATGCCAAATACGACTATCCATAATTAACACACTGCCAGCACTGCCAACGGCTTGCATTTCACCCGAAATTGGATTGCGGTCTCCGATGCCATCCTCTTTTCCTCTCGGATTTCTGAGGTCAACATGCGATTTTGGGACTATCCAAGTGCCACCGTTTTCTGTCGTAAAATCGGTTAGCATCCAGAGTGTGGTAATCCCGATGACAGCTCTGGGAAAAGGTTGTGTAATATGCCATTTCTGATTTAAGTCATAAGGAAAATCAGAGTGATATGCTCGGACTAATTTGTAATGCGGAGGACGAATCTTATATTCCGTTTGTGAAATACGCACTTGCGGTCCCAATCGTTGGCGAATAACATCCAGAAGACGTTCATTGGCAAGATGTTCGGCAAACTTCGGCATAAAACTTATAACATTACGTGCCCACCTGCCGTTCTCTTTGCTAAATTCACCATAATCCGATTCAGAGGTCTCTACCTCTTCACGAACGGTATCAACAACATCTGCAGGTATCACATCCTCAAGCACACACCAACCCTCTACACGTAGCTGCTTTGCATAAGACGTAAGAGATTCTGATGCCATTTAGTTCTCCTTTGATTTATCAAATTAGAAGAATTGTAAGTTTATCTTGAAAATTTGGTAGATTATGAATGTATTCATACAGTTGACATCGGTGCGATTAGGAAATCGCACCTACCTGGGATAAAAATGTATAATTATTTTCAAAAATCACCATAAATGAGAGTTAACCACGTTGCTTGTTATGACGAATTGCTGCCTTAATAAGCGGTGAAAGCCGCATGATTTTACCTAAAGAACCGACAATACCGATCTCACGGGTCGTGATAGCACCCATAACATTGAGTTCGCCTGTCCAGAATTTGTGTGCTACATCCCCTGTCATACTGAGTTCAACATCGGGAGTCGTATTATCACCTGCATCACGAGAAATCGTGTATCCACCATCTAATATTGTTAGTGTCATAACACAATCAGGCATGGTATAATTGAATCTAACGCTTAACGTCAAAGATTCAAGAACTTCTTGTGCTTCAGGTAAAGCAGCAAGTTCTTCAAACAGTTCACTCATGTAACTATAGAGTTGTTCTGATGTTTCAAAAATAGCCATATTTTGAGTATAGCATACCTTAAAAACATAAGGAAGGTCAAATTAAAATGAACAAGAGACTTTTTAAAACTGTTGTCAACATTGATGAAAGAGATTTGAACTCTAACGATATAGAACAGATGTCTAAACTTGTAACGACTTTTTATGGTCAAGAAAATCTCAGATATGATCTACATACTGGTCATATAGATATTATTCAAAAGCATTCTCATATTTCAAAAATATTTTTCAACGACGATTCAAGGTTTTTTGAGCCGCCATCCACACCACGGACAGATCTGCTAAGAAAGACAAAAGACATCTTGGATCGATATTTTGAGGGTGATCCTGTAGATTTTAGAGAAATCTCGGTTGAAATAGAGGACGGAACGCTGTTTCAGCAGTTGGTGTGGGAAACTATTCATCAAATTCCTCACGGTGAGGTGCGCAGCTACAAATGGATAGCAGAACAAATTGGAAGACCAAAAGCAGTACGTGCTGTCGGAAATGCAACTGGAAATAACCCAATTACAATCATCATTCCGTGCCATCGGGTAATAGGAAGCAATGGGAATTTAGGGGGTTATGGGGGTGGACTGGAACGAAAACGACAATTGCTATCACTTGAAGGTTACCCGGTCAAGGAATTAAAATCAACGCGAAAGGTTTCTTCAAAGTGAAAAATAAAGGAAATCTGGGAAAATCCACTGAGGCAATTCATGCCGGGGAAACGGTGTCAAAACAAACAACTGGCACATTGGACAATCCCTCTGGAAAAACGGGGATTCCGTTATTACCACCGATTTATCAGAACAGCACTTTTAGCTTCCAAACGGCAGACGAGTGCGCATCAGCGTTTATAGATGAAGAGAGTGGTTATGTCTACACTCGGTGGGGTAATCCCACACAAGAAGCATTAGAACGAAAACTCGCTGCACTTGAAGCGGGTGAAGCTGCATTAGCAACCGCTTCTGGCATGGGAGCAATTAGCACGGCACTACTGACCGCTTTGGTTGATGGGGGACATGTCGTCGCAATGGACAACCTCTATTCAGCAACTTACAATCTGTTAAATGATGAACTTTGTCGAATGGGAGTTGAAACTACATTTGTAGATGCAACGGATACCAACAATGTGGCAAACGCTATTCGTCCTGATACAAGAGTGCTTTATCTTGAAAGTCCTACCAATCCACTGTTGAAACTTATTGACCTATCAGCATGTGCTGACATTGCAAAAATGCATGGTATAACGTCGATCATTGACAATACGTTTGCCACGCCTTGCAGTCAACAACCGATTACTCTCGGTATTGATGTCGTCCTCCACAGTATGACGAAATACTTGAGTGGAAACGGAGCAGTAATTGCAGGTGCGATAGTGGGGAATAAAGAATTCATTGAACGGGCACAGAAAGTCACTTTAAGAAACTTCGGGGCAGCCATCAGTCCATTCAACGCGTGGTTAACGCTGCTCGGAATCCCGACATTACCTTTAAGGTTTACACGTCACTGTGAGAACGCCTTAGAAATCGCATCTTTTCTTGAAACACATCCGGCAGTTGCGTGGGTGCGTTATCCTGGTTTGGTCAGTCACCCGCAACATAACCTTGCTAAAAAACAGATGGACGGATATGGTGGGATGATAACAATAGAACTTGAAGGAGGCAGTGCAGCGGGTGAACAATTGGTAAATCATCTTCAATTATGCACACTTGCAGTGAGTTTAGGAGACGTGCGGACATTAGTTTGTCATCCCGCATCAACCACACACTCACACGTCCCGAAGGATGTCAGACAGAAGACCGGTATAACAGATGGTTTGGTCAGGTTTTCAATAGGTTTAGAGGACAAAGAAGATATTATCGCAGACCTACAACAGGCGTTAGATAAACTTCCTGCGTGATAATCACGCATCATTTTTAAAACATCTTGTTCTTTATGAAACGTAAGGTTGTTCTAATATTTCATCTCATCTTAGTTGTGTTTGGATTCATTGGTGAAGCAGTAGCACAAGACAGTGAAACTATTCCCGACAAACTTGTGCTGAAATTAAACGAAGCGAATTCTGACGCAGACTCATCAGTTTATCCTTGGAAGTATCATCCGGGTGATAATCCAGAATGGGCAAGTCCAACTTTTGATGATACCGAATGGGAATCCATTTTCACACTTGGCACACTGCTGCCCCAAGATAAATCATCCGATAGCGAATGGGACGGAATAGGTTGGTTCAGACTACACGTGTCTGTTCCTGATAAGCAGCTCTGGGATACCCCGCTGGCACTCTGGATGATATATCATGCAGGAGCATCTGAAATCTATCTTGATGGTGAGTTGATTTATGAATTTGGGACAGTAGGTACACGCAAAGAAGAAGAGAAACCTTATTGGGAACGAGACCCACTGGTCATCTCGTTTTCCGGTAAAACCGACTATGTCATTGCAGTTCGGTATTCCAACTTTACATCTTCTCAATCAATACCTGTCCGCGGCTTTTGGCTTGTAGTTGCACCGCTGAATGAAAGCATTAAAGGACGTGTCAACACGCTTCGCCATGGCACCACTTTACAAATGGTATGGACAGCGATTTCCGTTTTTCTGATGCTGCAGCATTTACTGCTGTTTTTCTTTTATCCTCGTGCAAGGGAAAACCTCTATTTCGCAATATCAACAGGAAGCATCGGAGCATTTATTTTTCTCACATTCCAATTTATCTTGTGGGCAACAAGTAGCACACATATTCTGCTTCTACTTCGGTTACTTGCCTGCGTATATGTATTAATGTTTATGTCGGGAATGTTATTTCTTTATACACTCTTTTATCCGAAGCTGCCCAAACTGTTTTGGCCCTTTCTCACAGGATGGATTATCACCATCTGTTTAAGCATGTTTGACAGTGGGGTGGGATTTGCGATTCTACTCATACTTCTATTTACAGGCTTAACGTTTTTAGAGATGATCCGAGTGATAATTGTCGCCGTTTTTAAGAAAAAAGATGGCGCGTGGATATTTGGGATCGGTTCGATCGCGCCTTTTGTGCTACCGTTCATACTTGGTGTCTTTCTCTCACAAACAAAATTTGCAATTAACTGGCAATTGGGAGTGTTATCAATAATCCTCATACCACTTTTTTCTATGTCGGTATATCTTGCCCGCAACGTCTCCAGAACCAGACGAAAACTTGAGACAGAAGAGCTTGAGCGACAACTCTTGGAAGTCGAAAACACTCGCAAAACAGAGGAATTGGAAGAGGCGCGTGAACTCCAGATGTCAATGCTGCCAGATGCTCCACCTGAACTTCCGAATCTTGATGTGGCTTTTGAGATGCGTCCCGCGACAGAGGTCGGTGGGGACTATTACGACTTCAATCTCACTGACGACGGTCAACTCACGATTGCAATCGGAGATGCCACAGGTCACGGTATGAACGCCGGACTTGTCGTTTCCGCTGTCAAGAGTCTTTTCAAAACATCCGCACCAGGAGCAGGAAACCTTGCCACACTTGAACGTATCTCACAAGGCATAAAGAGTATGAATTTCAAAAGACTCCACATGGCAATGACGCTCGCTACATTCAATGATAATAAATTAACGCTTGCATCCGCGGGAATGCCACCAACTCTCATCTATCGATCCGAAGATGACATGGTGGAGGAGATACTGCTTGAAGGGATGCCTTTGGGTGGCGTTATCGGAACTAAGCGACAAGAAATATCTTTTGAACTTCAACCCGGTGATACTGTCTTAATGATGAGCGATGGTCTTCCTGAAATGTTGAATCCTGAAAACGAAATGTTAGACTATCCAAAAACGAAGGAACTTTTTACACAAGTTGCAGATAAATCTCCAAAAGCAATTATCAGACATATGTTTGAAGCGAGCAGTTCTTGGGCGAAGGGAAAACCGCAGGAAGACGATATAACGCTTGTTGTCATTAAGGCAAAATAAGCACGGTTCGGTTAGGAAACCAAACCCATCAAATGCCAAAAAGACCATTTGGTGTTGATGCAAAGTGTATCAATCATTATTGGATCTCGCTATAATAGAAGCAGTCCGTTATAACACATCATTTGAAAGCGTGCGTTTTAATGAAACACAAGTTTATTCTAATATTCCATCTCATTTTAGTAGCGTCAGGATTTATACCTCAAGTATCTGCGCAAGACATCAAACCTACACTTGTGCACCCGCTTACCGGCAAACTTGCACTAACATTAGCTACTGTTGACCGAGTGACAAAGCCTTGGCCCGATTCCCTATGGAAGTATCATCCAGGCGATAATCCAGAATGGGCGGATCCGGGTTATGACGATACCGATTGGGAATCTGTTAACACACTGCTATATCAAAATGCACTACCCGAAAGCGGATGGGAGGGGATCGGTTGGTTTAGGCTACATTTTACTGTTTGGGATGAACAGATCAAGAATATGCCATTGGCACTCTATGTGGCATATCAGGCGGGGGCATCTGAAATCTATCTTGATGGCAAGTTGCTTTATTCCATCGGTAAAGTGGGAACGCGGAAAGAGGAAGAGAAACCTTATTGGGAACGAAACCCGCAGGTCATTATGTTTTCTGGTAAAACTGACCATGTCATCGCAGTCCGGTATTCCAACTTCTCTTCTTATCAGTCAACACCTGTTCAGGGATTTAGACTTATTGTAACACGACTCAATGAAAGCATCAGATCCCGTGTCACTATGGTTCGTCAAGGCACTACTTTACAGATGGTATGGACAGCGATTCCTGTTTTTCTGATGTTGCAGCATTTACTACTGTTTTTCTTCTATCCTCGTGCAAGGGAAAATCTCTATTTCGCTTTATTAACAGGAAGCTTCGGTGTATTCTTTTTTCTTTTCTTCCAATTTGTCATTTTAGCAATAAGTGCGACACAACTTCTGTTTTTGCTTCGGTTACTGATTGGTGTTTATGTCCTCATGTCT
>VXOP01000020.1:11795-14019 GCA_009839975.1 Candidatus Poribacteria bacterium | reverse complement strand
AAATGATACACATCTGTGATCGCATTATCGTGTAGATCTAAATCTGTCAGGTTGCTTAAGGCTTTGAGAGGGAACACATCTGTTATTTTATTTCCATCAAGATCCAATACTTCCAAGTTTGTCAAATCTTGAAGGGGATATAGGTCAGATATTTCGTTGTCATCCAGATCTAAGTCTATCAGATTCGTCAGTTCTTTCAGTGGTGATATATCCACAACTTGGTTGTTGTGAAGATCTAATACCGTCAATTGTTTCAAGCCACTCAGTATTGATATATCTATTACTTTATTTCCATCAAGATCCAATTCTCTCAAATGATTCAATCCCATGAGTGGTGTTAAATCTGATATATTATTACCATCAAGATCCAATTCAACAAGATATGGTATATCTTCAATAAAAGAGATATCCGAAATTTGATTGTCGTCTATATCCAGTTTCCTCAATTCAGTTAGATGTCTTAGCGGGGCACCATCCACTATCATGTTATCGTGGGTGTCGAGTATTATCATCTCTTTCATATAGATTAAAGGGGATACATCAGTGACCTGGGTGGTATCAATATCAAGGGAATACATCTTAATCATACCCTCGAATGCGCTAATATCTGAGAGCGGATTGTCAGAGGCATCTAAATGTTCCATATTGGTTAGATTCTTGAGCGGACTCACATCTGTTATCCGGTTACTATCAAAATCCAGATATGTCAGATTCGTCAAATTCCTTAATGGAGACAAATCTTCGACTAAGTTTTCTTCAAAATCAAGGTATGTTAAGTTCGTCAGATTACTAAGTGGGGACAGATCCGATAGAGTATGATTAAATTCAGCAGTTAAATGTGTCAAGTTTATTAGACCACTTAAAGGGGACAAATCCGAAATACTGTTACCTCTAATGGATAACCATGTTAGATTAGTTAGATTCTTTAGCGGCGATATATTATATATTCTTTGGTTCCGATGCAGATCAAGCACTGTTATTTTCGTCAAGTCTTTAAGAGGAGTTAAATCAGCTATCCGATTGAGACCAAGATGTAACTCTGTCAAATTGACTGCAAACTCAAGTCCCTTTATATTGCGAATATCAGATTCAAAGGCATCAAACGATTCTAAACTTGCCATATCTTCCTGAGTTATGACAGTTCCTGGTTTTTTATCTAATACCAATTCAAGCGCAGCGCGGAGATTAGGGTCTGGAATATGGATATTCTGTGCAAGTACATTCTTAGGTGAAACCATAAATAGGATATTTAAAACCAAAACGAGACAGGTGGTATAGGAAAGTTGATACATAATACTAACTCGTTTCAACTCTGAGATGGTTCAAAGATGAAATACTATATATTCCTTATATGTAATAATACATCGTTATATCTACATGGGTGAAAGTAGTTGGAAGGAATGGAAATGAATAGAGGATTATTCCAATTCCTTCCAACAGTGCTTTCTACAGTAAGAATGATTGAGAGCATAAACTGCATGCACGGACTGATTTTAATAGATACATTGTTATATGATATGTCTGCATCCTATTCAGCTTCATTTACAGCACCAGGTGTTGCAGATACAGTTTGGAATTCTCCTGTGCCATTCGGCAAACGTCCATAAGAAATATCTGTTTCCTGATCTCCAAAAGTAACACTATCCAGCACCATATTACCCTCAGCATCAGGTCCCACAAGCATGACCGTTTCCCCACCTTTAGATAGTTTGAAGTTAGCATGAAGTCCCTCAGTAGCAGTTTCGTCATTATGATCCTCATCTAACCACACAATCAGATATCCATTCGCTTGTATCATTGTTCCAACTGGAAATTGCCATTTTGTAGGATTGTCCTCTTTATCAGAAAGATACATACCAGAAAGGTCCATTGAGCTGTCAGTGGAGTTGTATAACTCAAGCCAATCGTCAAAATCACCCTGTGGATCCATGATCACATTGTCGTTATCCGCCATCAGTTCATTTATTACAACAGCAGCCCCTTCATTTACTGGTTCCTCCATGCCGTCGGGTGGTTGCATGTCATCGGTATCACCGTTGCCTATACCGGGCATACCAGGATTTATCACATCTGTAGCCTTCTCACATGATATGAGGACAACACAACTAAGCAATATCATTATTAATGTAAACTGGAATTTTAACAACTTAATTCTCCTTATACGTTCGAAGTAAGATTAGGATTTTATAACGAAATTTTGGATATTGAATATTACTTCTAATTC
>VXOP01000020.1:0-11785 GCA_009839975.1 Candidatus Poribacteria bacterium | reverse complement strand
GTAATAAAATTATTATCTGAAATACATTTACATTATTCTTGCTGTCCTGACATATTAATCTTCAATATCACATTGTTGTCCAACTTAAATTTCGTTGCTAAGAGCTCGCCTGGCACTTGCACACACATCAGACTTGGATCTTTTATCGCTCTAATCCTATTACCTATACTCATTCTTGGCACATCTTCACAGACCATGATACCAGGGGTTGCACACAGTGAAGCATACATTTTAAAAAACTTAACCTGTTGACTATGCGAATGCTCAGCGTCATCAATCAGAAGATGATACGGTCCGTGGTCGGTAGCAGCTCGTACACCGTTTTCTGTGTAAGCATCAACGTTAAGAAAAACGCCTTTTTCTCCTAAATCTTCTTGAATTGGACTGACATCAAGTCCCACAATTTTTTCTACAAACGGCATCTTGGCAAAAGCGTGTCCACTCCCCTCACCGAACATAGTAACACCTATTTCCAAAACGCGTATAGGTTGCATCCCGTTTTGAAAAAGAAGTGAGGCTATCACCCAATCATATAGGTTTGCGTAATTGTGTCGGACTCCTGTTTTGTCTGAATTAGACTCAGAGAAATATACTGAGGGTGGTTTTTCTGAAAAACATTCTACCAAAGACTTTTCTACAGACATAATGTATCATGTCTCCTTTATAATACTCATGCTCGGATCGAAACTCAAATTTCATATTCAATTCGTAATTTATCTTGTCATAATACCATATCCTAAAAACAGTGTCAAAATTTAGTCTCTATCATTCTGTTTCTATTACAGAAACTTTTGATATACGTTCATAATTTTTTCATAGTGTATGTCAGCATTAAACTCAGTTTCCATCTTTTTTCGTCCGAGTTTTCCCATCTCTACGGCTTGATCCTTATGTTCGGACATCCAAAGCAATTTGTCTCGGAGGATGTCTGTTCCGCCTGGCGGTACAAGAAACCCATCAGCTTCATTGTCAATTAATTCTGGAATTCCGCCAATCGTCGTGCCAATTACAGGTTTACCGTAAGCAAAGGATTCCAAAACAGACATAGGGCAATTTTCATACCATTCTGATGGTAGAACAGTGCACATACTATTAAGAATTAAATTACGGAGTTCATCTCCCTGTTTAAAACCTAAGAGATGGATATGTTTGCAGGCATTTTCATCCACAATTTGCTGAACTTCAGACGCAGCTTCGCCTTCACCCGCGATATAGAGAGGAATATGTTTGAGTGGCATTGCAGCCTCTATCAAAGATAATATCCCCTTGCTTCTATCTACCCTTCCAAAGTAAAGCACGTAATCCCCACTAGCGTAATTCACTGGAAAATCTGACACATCTGTAAAGTTATGAACTGTAGAAATTTTATCTTCGGGTACCCCCATCTGTATCATCTTTTTTCGATGAAAATGAGACACGGATATAAAGTGATCAAACTTATCAACTGAACCGAGAAAACGTGATACATAAGATTCTGTAACACTCAACGCAGTCCGTGATAATTTACCTCTATTGCACCGCTTGGGTAGTGCGCGTATAAAATGTTTACCTGCACATGCTTCACAAATTTGTTCGCTTGATAGATGCGTAGCGACTGGACAAGTTAATTTGTAATCGTGAAGTGTTTGAATAAGAGGGATTCCCGCTTTTTTTACGCTACTTAGTATTGAAGCAGTTAACTTGCCATGGTAGATATGAAAATGTGCAATATCTACAGTTGTGTTTTTTAATAAACGTTGAACTGATTTAACCGCACTCGGAGAATAAACAAAACGGAGAAGGTCAATCGGTCCCGGATTATCAAAATCCGCTGCCCGTGGAAAATACGCATCCCATTCTGACGGTTCGTTTTTCGGGTGCGACGCTGTAAATGGAATTACGTTGTGTCCATGTTTACGTAGAAGTTCACCTAAAGTGAAAAAGTATCTGTCCGAACCACCCCGAACATAATGATTCTGAGAGATTTTCAGAACTGTCAACATAATCCATCACTCCCGAGGACCGGTGTCCTCAAAACGGAATTGGGAAATCGGCTCATAAGTGACTGTACCGAGTACTTTCTCTATAATATCTGTATCCTTAACATCAAGGATGACTTTGTCAATTTCGTCATGAATGATCACACCCCACCAATTGTTGGAGATATTATAGTCAAATTTTACATTGAGTCGGAATCCGTAATTATTCCTCTCAAAATTATTGAATTCAATAATGGACTGTACATTTTCACACCAAATTCCAACATCATTTTGCATAATATTATTGTATTCAATACGTGGACGGTTTTGCCTGCCGAGGGTATAAATACCAACCTCGTTATCGTGGATTGTATTATATTGAATCTTAGAGTCGCTCCCATCTAACGTAATTGCTGTCTTATTATTAAGGAGCACACAATCAGTTACGGTCGGGGAAGCGGTATTTATGTCAAGCGCAATATCAGCATATTCAATCACTGCACCTTTCACAAAACTATCTATATCGTGTGTGTGATCATACAGAATACCGATCCAGTCACCAGAGCTCGGATTAGATTTGTCGGACGTTAGTGTTACCCACTCATCTAACACAACGTCCGATATAGGCGTACCGATCTTCAGTGTACCCCTAACTTTGATCAGCGCATCACGACCAAATTCTACGGTAGTTCCAGGTAATATCTCAAGTATCACATCAGGCGGAATCTCTAATACACCCTCAACAGTATACACCTTGCCTGCAGACCAAGTTGTATCTTCAGTAAGAACAGAGTCAACAATCAGAACGTCAGAATCTTTATCAGTACCATTGCCAACTTTAGGCGAATCTTCGCATCCGCAAAGCACAAAACAGAAACAGAGAAAAAATGTAAATGTAACTATATTTAAATTATGTAATTTCATGGTAAACATAAGTTGTAATGAAGAGTGTTAATCTTCACTAATTGATATCCATCTAATAGTATCCAGCATGCTATAAATTTTGGTTATAGTCTCGGATCAACCGTTTCGCTTTCAAGTGCTAATACGCCGAACACACATTCATGTACTTTGGATATGGGTTCATAGTTAACAAAACGTTCCAATGCTTCAACGCCCAATGCAAACTCACGTATAGCCAGTGAACGTTTCTTAGACAAACCTCTGGATTTCAGCCGTTCTAAATTATGGGTTAAAGTATATTCAGGTCCATAGATGATACGAAGATATTCACGGCCTCTACATTTGACAGCGGGTTGCACTATCCCTCGCTTCCCCTTGGCAACAAAATCGTAAGGTTTTATGACAATACCTTCTCCGCCATCTTCAGTGAGTTTTTCCCACTGCTGAATCGCTTCAGTTTCGCTTACAGGATCAGATAAATCTACCACGTTGTATGCGGTTGCAAACAGTAGACCATTATCGGCACTTTGACATAGTTTCTGAAGCATCTCCATGTGCCATTGATGGTCTTTATCAAAATAGACTTTACCTTCAGTCGCTAACAGATGAAAAGGCGCGAGTTTCAGATCCATGATGTTTTTTACTTGCCAACAGTACCGTCTATATGCCTCTACATATCCTTTTACAGACACTGCGCGTTCCTGATATACATCCAGCATTTTCTTCACACTCACACCGCGTTTCTCAGTAGACATCAAAGATGTAATTACCGCTTCAACAGCAACCTGAGCAGATGCTCCAACCGGTGCATACTGCTGTCGTAATAACTCCTGTGCTTTAACTGACCACGGCATTAACTCGCAATCAAGACATAACCAATCCGTGTTTAAGGATTCCCATAATCCCGCTTTATCAACTGCATCCTTCACGCGTGTCAACAGTTCTGTTTCCACAGAGACATCTTCAAAAAATGGTCTTCCGGTGCGTGTATAGCAAGTTCCAATTGCCTCTACAGAAATACCGAATCGTTTCTTAGCAGATTCTGTATTCCGACAGACGATAACAATTGCACGTGAACCCATGTGTTTCTCTTGCCAAATTACTTTTGATACACCTTGATTGCGATAGTAAGTAAACGCTTCTGTCGGGTGTTCAAGCAGATCAACCACTTTTGACGTTTCGCAGGGAGACATCGTCGGTGGAAGATAGATTAACCATTTCGGGTCGACAGCGAAACGACTCATCACCTCAAGTGCGTTGACAGTATTCTCCTCACGAATTGTTACATTGTGGTTAAGCCGTGTACTGATAATACGTTTTCCAATGACATCATTTATGTTTAGAATACCTTCATCAATATGTCTTTGCGTGGCAGACATTCCACTTGATTCATCGATGAGTGGTTTGGCAGGTTCATAATATGTTCTGTGTGCAGGAACCGATGCGAGGTCTCTTTCAGGATAGCGCAATGCAGTCAAACGACCCCCAAAAACGCAGCCTGTATCAACATTGATGGTTCGATTTATCCATTGCGGTTCTGAAACAGGGGTATGTCCATATACAACAGTCGCTGTCCCTCTATATTCTTCTGCCCAATTAAGACGTTCTGGCAGACCGAATTCGTCTGTTTCTCCTGTCGTCTCACCGTATAATGCAAACTCTCTAACACGTCCCGATGCTCTTCCTTGCATCTCCTTCTTCATACCAGCATGTGCGACGACCAACTTTCCATCATCAAGAACATAATGACTGATTAAGCCCTCAATAAAATCAGCAACCTGTGACCTAAATTCTTCCGATTCATTTTCTAATTGAGACATCGATTCTGCTAATCCGTGGGTCCTATTAACATTCTTACCCCGCAATGCTCTGGCAAGTTTTACATCATGATTTCCCGGTACACAGATTGCTACACCGTTCTTGTGCATATCCATAACCAGCCGCAGCACTTCAGTTACCTTTGGACCTCGGTCAACATAATCCCCAACAAAAACGACTTTCCTATCATCTGGATGGGATATAAATATCTTCCCATCAGTCTCTGCTTTAATAGCATATCCTAAATCTTGCAGTAATTCAAGAAGTTCATCATAACAGCCGTGTATGTCTCCAATAATGTCAAATGGACCGTGTTCATCTGTTTGGTCAGTCCATAGTTTTTGACGTTCTATCCTTACAGATTCCACTTGCTCTGGTGAGGAAAGGAGATAGACAAAGTTTCTGAAACCCTCGCGTTTTAGACCGCGCAAAGATCGTCGAAGTTGACTAACCTGTCTACGAATAACATCCGGTCTAATATCTCTATCAAGTCTTCCTTCGTTTCGTTCTTGACAAATCTTGGATGGTAGATTAAAGACGATGGCAGCTGTCAGGTAATGATATTCCCGTGCTAATGATTGTAAAGTTTTCCGGGCATCTGGTTGCACATTTGTAGCATCAATAACAGTCAATTTACCTGCAGCCAGACGTTTAGCAGCGATGAAATGTAAGACATCAAACGCGTCTTTTGTTGCCGCTTGATCAGTCTCATCATCAGAAACAATACCTCTGCAGAAATCTGAGGAAAGAATCTCTGTCGGTTTAAAATGCTGCTGTGCAAACGTCGACTTTCCGGCACCTGAAGGACCGATGAGAATTACAAGTGATGGATCAGGGATATTGATATGCATAAACGTTCCAGCAGTGCAACATGTGCATATCGGCTGACATGTTGAGTAGCAGATGGATAGGTAAATCTTTCATTGTAAACCTTAGTTTTACCAATCAATGTCATCAAGTGATTCAGCTGTGACTACCCTATCAAGAAGTGTATCAAGTCGCGAGAGACTCCGCGTTGAAGCAATCTTGCTGGTAAGAGAGTCGGGAACTGCATCAAATCGATGTCGTAGCAACTTAAGAAGTACCTCCCGTTTTGCTCTCGTTTCACCGCGTTTCTCACCGCGTTTCTCACCGCGTTTCTCACCGCGTTTCTCACCTTGTTCAATAAGGTATTCGGCCATTGTTTGTGCCATTTTTCCTGCCTCCTCTTTGCGTGATGGTTCCTGGATGTGATCCTGAACCAATTTTTGCAATTCATGATGTTCTTCTGGTGGACGCCGATGTAAGATTAACAGATACAAGTAATAGATCGCCCGTTTCCACTGCTGTGTTTCCTCTTCATCAAGTGTATCGATATGCGTTACTGCCTCCACCAACGCAGCGCGTAACTCTTCCTTGCTCGCATGTTCCTTCTGTAGGACAGTTAACAACCACCCAAACGGATGATCAGTTCTTGTTAATTCTGTCGTGTCCGTTTCCTTTACGTTAAAAAATAGTATGCCAAATTTCGGAACAAACTCTGAGAGCAAATCCGGCAAATCAACCAAAGTGCTAAGTGATAATGGTGACTTCCATCTCTGTTCTCCGGTATAGAAGATAATTGGGATAATCGGACGGAAACGCCTCTGACTTCTTGGAACGTTGTTTGATTCCCACTCCTGACGTTGAAAATCCCAAATTAGGGTCATGTAGAACAGCACTCGAAATGCCATCGTTGTGTCAACTGATGATTGATGTTCTATTAAAATATAAATCAGGAGTTCCTCTGCTTCTGAACCAGTAAGGAACGGTACACTATAAACAAGATCGGCTTCTTGCTCCCGAAGATTATCTGGTATGAAGTTCCTATTGATCTGGTTGAGTTCGCCAAAATCAAGATGTGTGGCAAGATACTCAGCAAAGATTTCTAATAATCCACGCACGTTTTCACGATCTTCTAATAACCATCGTGCACTTCGATCTGCAAACTGTTCAATCGGAAAATCAAAAAAAGTGAGTAACTCTGTTTCTTTAGACTGCATATTTGTGGCTTGGTATGGTCAATTTGGTATCACCAGCTGCTATTTATTATACACTTGTCAAAGCTATAATGTCAACTCATTTCACCCATTCATGAAACTCACTGAAGAAGACTTTCAATGTTCAGATATTCTTGTGAACACTGCCATCTGTGTAGGTGCACCAATGTTCTCCTCGGTTTCTCCTATAGGGTAAAACTTCGCACTATAGCCGAAACGATCACACACTTTAGAACCCCATGTTTCAAATTCTTCCCGGGTCCACTCAAAACGGTGATCTCTGTGTCGAAACCGTCCGACAGGTAGATTCTCAAACTTTACATTGTATTCTATATTTGGTGTTGTCAATACAACTATTTGGGGACGCGCATATTCGAACAACACTCTCTCGAAAGATGAAAGACGTGTTATATCTAAATGCTCAATTACTTCAATTACAGCAGCTGCATCATAGCCTTGCAAGCGATCATCTCTGTAGCAGAGCGAACCTTGCATCAACTTTATACGTTCCTTCTGTCTGTCTGGTAACCTATCTAAACGCAACCTCTGCTGTGCTATCTTCAGTGTTTGATGGGAAACATCCATGCCGACTATCTCTTCAAACTGCTTATCTGCCATCAGTTTACGTAAGAGTTTCCCTTCACCACAACCCAAATCCAGAACACGTTTTGCCCCCGACTCTTTCATTACCTCTACTGTTTTCGTAAGGCGAAGTTCGTTCAGTCCAATCCTTTTCTCAATCTTCTCTTCTTCCTGAATTACGTCAATCTCCTCCTCACCCGTATCACCGAAATGACTCAATACGTGCTGGGTTAATTTTCGCTGATGTTTAAGGTAACGACTGACGATCTGCTCCTGCTCTGGATGTTCAGAAAGCCAACCTTCTCCATGTTTTAGTAGTTTTTCAATTTCTGCATCGGCAACCCAATAGTGTTTCTCATCGTCAAGCACGGGGATAAGCACATAGAGATGTGATAGAAGTTTGCTCAGACGACATGTTTTCTCAAGCTTAACACTATAATATCGGCTTTTCCCCCACTCAGGAAATTGAGAATCTAATCCGTATCTATGTGCATCAACCTGATAACCGAGAGGCTCAAAGAGTTTCCGTAGGAATCTTTCACCCCCACGACACGGTAAGCTCGGTAACTTTACAGTAAGGGGTATTGCCGTTTTTACAAGTTCAGGACGGTCTTTACATTTTCCAGAGAGAGCAGTTCCAAAAACCTTAGCAATAGCAACACTCATGAAGGATGAAGCAACATACGGACGGTCATTAACATATTCTGCTAATGAAAAACTATCTCTACTTCGACTATACTGTCTTCGCACAAGTCCAACTGAATCAATTTCAAGCAATAGACACACAGTACATCTCTCAGGAGATGCTTCAGGATAGAATACATGTGCTTGTCCGAAGGCAACATCAAAGGATTGCAGCTTCTCTGGGTGTTTGTGCAACAAGAATCCAAGGTCTGTCGCAGGAGAATGCGTGGTGGAGATTGTTAGCAGCATGACAAGGCATCTTTATATCTTAAGTATTATCAGATTTGGCTTCAGATATTCAAGTATTTTTCTCTAATTTCTCTGTCCGCAGACGTTCAATCTCTGCTAAAGCTCTGGCGAGTTCAGTTTCAGCATTTTGACGTGCCCTGGTTTCCTGTTGTTCACGTATTTCAGCGTTTTCAGCACGTTCTGTGGGTGTCTGCAACCATTGCAAGGTATCTGGATTATATAAACGCAATTCGTCATCCCGTTCGCCTAACTCTAAACCTAAGACTACCGATGGTAGACGATCATTTACAAAATCAATCTTTTGATATACACCATCAATCAATCGAAATCCGATAAAACTCGGCACGATCTGACCAAGCGGATCGTAGATATAGTATTCCTTTACCGCAAGGGTAGAAGCGTAGAGGTTTTTCTTTTTTTCGAAATCGTTTGTAAAGGTTTTTGGACTTGCAACCTCCAGTACAAAATCGGGTGTGCGTCCCTCTTCCCATGTGAGGTAAGTTCTTCTTCGCTTTTTTTCAACACCGAAAACAACAAATACATCAGGAGAGACCGATTGTCTTGGGTCCTCTTCTACGTAATACATGAATATATTGCCTGACACATAAACATCATTCTTGTTTCTGTAATGGTATCTTAACATCTGTATCCAATCTGTCATCAAGTCTCGATGTACATCCGTTTCTGCCATAGGTTTTCCATCCGATTCGGGATAGACTATTGTCGGTGCAGCTTGTATTTTTTTCTGCATCATATCATCCCCCAATATTAAGTTATGCTGTTTTTAAGTATAATGTAAAATGACCTAATTTTCAAGAAGATAATGAAGGGAAGTCGAAAACAGTGAAAAAAACAAAACCTGCTTGACATATACAGACAAACTTTGCTAAAATTTACAACAAATCGACACGGTGAGGAGAACTTATGAACCGTAGAAACTTTTTAATTACAGGAAGCGCAGCAATAGCGGGAGTTTTACTAACAGCAAATCCATTACGATTGTATGGCGATGGCGACCAGGCACATGGATATAAACTTCCGAAATTACGATATAAGTACGATGCACTTGAACCCCATATTGACAAACGCACGATGGAGATCCACTATAGCAAACACCATCAGGGTTATGTCAATAAACTTAACGCTGCAATAGCAGATTACCACGATTTATCTGAAATGTCTATTGAGGATCTGCTTCGCAATATTGAAAAAGTGCCGATGAAAATACGCCAAGCCGTCATCAATAGCGGTGGCGGACATGCTAACCATACACTGTTCTGGAACACCATGATTTCTGGTGGTACGGAACTTTCTGGTAAAGTTGCCGAAGCACTTCAAACAACCTTCGGATCACTCAATAGCGCAAAAGAGAAATTTGCTACCACAGCAAAAACCCACTTCGGGTCTGGGTGGGCATGGCTTGTCGTTGACGACAAGAAAAAGCTGCAGATTTACGCAACGAAGAATCAGGACAGTCCTTTGATGCAAGGACATACACCCCTCCTCGGACTGGATGTTTGGGAACATGCATATTACCTAAAATACCAGAATAAACGTGGTGATTATGTTGATGCCTGGAGCAACGTTGTCAATTGGAAACAGGTTAACCTCAATTACGTTGAAGCGATGAAAGCATAGGTGGTGGAAATGGATCGTAGAGATTTTATACGCATGAGCGGGTTGTCGTTGACCGGTTTCCTGCTGAGTCCATGGGGCGTTGAGGCATTTCCTAAACGTGAGAACGAGGAACTGATTCCTTTCCTTGATCAACCCTCAGAGCCGCCAGCAAAACGCGGTCTACTCGATTGGAGCACATTAGACTCATTCATCACACCAAACGATGAATTCTTTAATGTTTCACACTACAATAAACCTGTCATTGATGAAGATACTTGGAAATTGGAGATCATTGGATTAGTTGATAATCCAATGATGCTAACGATTGATGACATTAAAGCACGTCCAAAGCAGGATGTCATCTTTACATTAGAATGTTCAGGAAATCACGGGTTTCCAACATTTACTGGCGCGATTGGGAATGCAAAATGGGCTGGAACGCCACTCGCTCCTATTCTCAAGGAAGCTGGAATTCAAGAGGATGGTATTGAAGTCATATTTTTCGGACATGACTCCGGCGTAGAAAAACGACGAGGTAATGATATGCCGCAAAACTTTGCCCGAAGTATGTCCGTGGAAGATGCCTTAGAAGAAACGAATATTCTCTGCTATGAGATGAACGGTGAACCTTTACCACAACCAAACGGTGCTCCCCTACGACTTATTGCACCCGGGTGGTATGGCATCGCATGTGTCAAATGGCTAAAACGTATTGAAATTCGAGATACTCGACTGATGAACAGATTCATGGGCCGTGACTATGTTACGATACGAGAGGAGAAACGACCCGATGGAGAATCTGTTTGGATGGAGACATCTGTCGGCAGGACAAAACTGAAGTCCCTAACAGCAAAAGTCACCCGCATTGGTGACGAATATCGCATCTATGGTGCAGCGTGGGGTGCTCCCATCAAAAAAGTTGAAGTCCGGATTGACGATGCTCCATGGCAAGAAGCAACAATTGATCCTGTAGAAGATGATGACTATGCCTGGAAAATTTGGCATCTCAATTGGGATAATCCACCCAAAGGGGAACACACCATAGTCTCAAGAGCAATTGATACTAAAGGGAACATACAACCTGCGGGGGATTCCGATTACATCACAAAAAAACGAACCTATTGGGAAAGTAATGGACAGGTTGTTCGTAGAATCCGTATTGAATAGGAGACGCAATTGATCAACATAACCGATGAACAGAAACAGTTGTACCGTGATGAAGGCTATTTCATTTTGGAAAAGGTAATTCCAGACAATCTTTTGGAGTTGCTACGAGGTGAATGTGGAACCTTCATTAGTCAGATGGAAGCACGGATGGACCAGGAAAACCAGGAGGTTATTGGACTAAATCACAGAAACAAACGTTATTTTGTCTCTAACTGCTTTAGACAACAACCCAAATTACGTGAATTTCTATTCAGCGACCTTATGGCAGATGTCTGCCGCGCAACCTTGGGTGATACTGCTTATCTTTTCTGGGAACAGTATGTCGTCAAAGGCGCAGAAGCAGGGATGAAGTTTAGTTGGCATCAGGATTCCGGTTATGTCGGTTATCCTGATCATAAACCTTACCTAACTTGTTGGTGTGCACTTGATGATATGTCTGAAGAAAACGGTACAGTTTATGTTATGCCGTATTCACAAATCGGTATACGTTCATGGGTTAAGCATATACGAGAAGAGGGCAGCAACGATTTGGTAGGGTACTTCGGACCGGAGAAGGGAGTTCCTGCCATCGTTCCTGCTGGAAGCATAGTGGTATTCACGAGCATCAATTTTCACAGCAGTGGGACAAATACGACTAATACAATGCGGCGTGCCTATCTTGCGCAGTATTCTGCTGAACCCTTGTTGTCTCAGGATGGGAGTCGTCTGTGGGGGAACGCTGAACCCCTCTTAAGGGGTTGATTAACAGTGGTGTTTTTTCTTGATTTTTCAGGGTATTTTATGATATAA
>VXOP01000303.1 GCA_009839975.1 Candidatus Poribacteria bacterium | reverse complement strand
TAATCGCACCTGGACCTATGCAAAAACCTTCAATGAAGCGGATTGGTACAAATCCTGTGCGATTAGGAAATCGCACCTACCGGGTATGAACGTGTATAAGTATTTTGATATTTCACCATAAATCTGTATCAGGGATAACGTAAGGGGTTCTACTCTTTTTTCAGATCCTCAAGAAGACCCACCAATGCAAACCGGATGTGTGCTGAGAGTGCAGAATTCTCTGCCCGGAGATCAGCCCCTTCTTCATCTGGATACATGACATGTGCAGCAACAGCGCGTTTAACATGTCTTTCAGCTCTGTCATCATAAGGTATGTATTTCTCTTTCGGTGCAGTGCAAGCTGGACATTCGTCGGGAGGTTCTGATGCTTCTTTCCAAAGGTAACCACAAGCAGTACAAACAAACATAATCTATTCCTTTCTTTTTATTCGTCTAATCGGTTTTGATAATCAACATAGTTAATCATATTGCTATTTTAGCATATAACGTGATTTTATACAATATTGAAGTGTCTACTTTTTGTGTGTTTTTGCTTGACAAACTGAAAATTCAGCAATATACTTTATTATTACAAAGACGTTTCTCTTTGAAATATCGTTTAGATACGGTGCCCTAATCTTTGTGCTTAGGTGTGAGGATGCATTTTCATTATGAAAAACCTTTTCAAGCGAATTAGAGCATTTTGGACAGAACAGAAAACCGGTATTATTCTGTTTGTCGGTTCGCTTTTATCTGTTTCATATTGTGTATTTCAAATTTTTGTTTCAATTTCAAATGGCTGGGAAGGAATGGAATCATTTCAAAAAATCGTAGAGAATACGTCCGTGTTTATTCCAGTAGCTGCCGTTTTCGTTACATTCTTGGGAGGAATATTTGATATGTCAATTTGGTTTTCAGATGTAGCAAGAAAAAGTATGAAAGATACAATTGAACGCCAACGCCAAACAGAAGCGATTAACCCACTTGTTAATCGTGTTGCAACACTTTTTATTGAAGAACGAGGGATTGAAGCATTAAAAGGAAAGTCAGATGATCTGCAACTTGAGGAAATAAAAAACTTCGGTGCAGATATATCAATAGATATTGCCGCAGAACAAGTTGGTAAAGATGTATTTGAATTTGTCAAAAGCGTCGGAGGTAACATCTACGAAAATAGAATCGCTTGTAAAATCTCTGATATGTTAGTCCAAGACGATTTTGCTAATCAAGTCATTAAAAATATCAAATCTCACATGCAAATAGATGTCAAAAGGGACTAATAAACTCTACACTGTAACACTAAAACACTAGTGGTCTGTCTGCCTAAATTTGATGGGATAATTGATATTTGGAGGTCGCTCCTACCGAAGAAGGATCTGTCTTTGTAGGTGGAACTCCGATTCCAGACTATGGTTGATACCTAACCAATTATCGCTTGACTAAACACTAATTGCATTTTCTACAACTATGGAGACGAATAACTCATGTTAAATAAAAAGTTTTTTAAAACAACTGCTGTCATATTTTTCTTGTTAATTGCGGTAGTTTTTGTAGGTTTATATGCCTACAATGTATCTCAGCAACAAAAAGTAAGGACGCCTAAAAAAGTGTATAGAGCTCCAACTGAATCAGAAATGAACTTTGTGCGACAGAATATAAGAAATGCGATACAGCGACAACAACCTGGTAGTAACCAACAGAATTTGGCATCAGAAAGTCCTGAGCGATCAGATCCTGAGCGACCTGAGCGATCAGATGATGTTAAGCCAAAATCAAATAAGGACTTACCTAAATCACAAGTGAGTATAAAAGAGGATTTTGATAATCTTATCACAGAGACATATACCGAAAATGGACTGGTAATTAACATTGGTCATTCAGGTCTTTTAAATTCAAGTCTTTTAAAGCCAACCAAGGGCAATCCTACATTTGAAACTAACTCTGTTGAGGAATTACAAAACTATATTTCTAAACTTGAAAATAGTGATAATCCTAAACACAAAAGGATGGCACAGAAATTCAGAGATTCATTAAGTCGAATGAAACCACCAGAAAATGACAAATTTTCAATATCTGTAGAAGATTGATTGACTCTTGATACAATTTTAATATTTCATTTATATGTGAAAGATAATATCACATATAAATAACCGACTAACACAAGTCGTTAACTAGTGCTTAGTCAACATACTATTGCAGGTCGCGATTCGGAGATCGCTCCTACAGACTCTTTATTAGTAAGAAATCTGTTCATCAGGCAGCTGCTCATTTAGTTCTTTTATCTGGTCGCGTAAATTTGCAGCGAGTTCAAAATCTAATTCAACAGCGGCTTTCTGCATCTGTCGGGTCAAATCCGTAATAATAGATTCAATATCTTCAATTGTACTGGTTTCTTTGACAACTGGGATGTCTTTAGCAGGTTCTTTTGTGAGATACTCTTCATTTGATTCAGAAATAAGTTGTTCAATCGCCTTCTGTATCGTTGCAGGTGTGATATTGTTTTCCTCATTGTAAATCAACTGTTTTTCTCGTCGTCGTTGTGTCTCGGACATTGCATTCGCCATTGCATCAGTGATGGTATCACCATAAAGTAAAACCTCTCCATCCACATTACGTGCTGCACGACCAGATGTCTGAACCAAAGACGTGACAGAACGAAGGAAACCAGGACGATCTGCATCTAAGATTGCTACAAGCGAGACTTCCGGTAAATCAAGCCCCTCTCTTAACAGGTTAATGCCAATAAGCACGTCAAACTCACCTTCACGAAGCTGTCTAAGGATACGAGCACGGTCAAACACATCAATTTCAGAATGCATGTAGTTTGCACGGATCCCAGCTTCAATAAAGTACTCGCTTAAATCTTCTGCCATGCGTTTCGTTAGCGTTGTAACAAGAACACGCTGCTTGTTCTTAACCCGTTCGTTTATTTTACCTATCAGATGATCAATTTGACCACGAACCGGATGAACAGAAATCTGAGGATCAATCAGACCTGTAGGACGAATTATCTGTTCAACGATCTGTCCACCCTCCTCCATCTCGTACTGCCCCGGTGTAGCGGAAACATAGATAACCTGTTTGAGATAGGCTTGTACTTCCTCAAACTTAAGAGGTCTGTTGTCTAAAGCCGAAGGCAGACGGAAACCGTAATCAACAAGCGTTGTCTTCCGTGCTCTATCACCCAGATACATGCCCTTTAATTGGGGTAAAGTAACGTGTGATTCGTCAATAAAGAGAAGAAAGTCTTCAGGAAAGTAGTTTAAGAGGCAGTAAGGGGGTTCCCCAGGTTGTAATCCTGATAGGTGTCGTGAATAGTTTTCTATACCAGAACAGTAACCGACTTCTCGCAACATCTCCAAATCAAAACGTGTTCTCTGTTCAATACGTTGTGCTTCTAACAACTTGTGGTCTTTTTCGAATGTGGCAATCCGTTCATGCAGTTCAAGTTCTATGTTAATCAGAGCTTCCTCAAAAATATCGGCATCTGTCATAAAGTGTTTAGCGGGATAAATTTCAAGCGTTTCATACTTTCCTAAGATCTCACCTGTCGTCGTATCAATTTCACAAATTCTATCAACCTCATCACCGAATAATTCTATGCGATAGGCACTTTCGCTATAGGCTGGGAACACCTCAATCACATCACCCCTGACCCGGAAAGTACCTTGCCAAAAGTCGATGTCGTTGCGAACATACTGAATTTCAACTAATGAACGTAAGAACTCATCACGACGGACTATCTTGCCGACCTGTAAATCCACTTTCTGTCCTTCAAACTCTCGTGGAGACCCGAGACCGTATAAGCATGAAACACTTGCCACTATGATAACATCACGACGCGACATAAGGGAAGCGGTAGAAGCCAGTCGCATCCGTGTTATTTCTTCATTTATTCGCACATCTTTCTCAATGAATGTATCTGTAGACGGGATATATGCTTCTGGTTGATAATAGGCATAATCACTAACAAAATAATGCACAGCATTATGCGGGAAGAATGTCTTAAACTCGTTGTAAAGTTGCGCAGAAAGTGTCTTATTGGGTGAGATAACAAGGGTCGGACGTTGAACGTTTTGTATGATATTCGCCATCGTATAGGTCTTACCAGAACCTGTTACACCTAAAAGGGTCTGTGCCCTGTCACCTCTGAGTATACCTTCAGTGAGTTTATCAATCGCTTGCGGTTGATCACCTTCAGGTGAGAAATCAGAGACTAACGCAAAAGATATAGATAGTGCTTCAGGGTCTACGTTTATCGGAGAAATAGTTGGACGTAAATCAAAACTCTCTTTCATTATTATCCTTCATATTTCAAGAATAGAAATAGTCTAATGTTTAGTCAAGTGTTTTTTGATGGCATAAAAAAGTCGGGAATTGGAGTTCCCTCCTACATTACAAAGATTCTGTAGGAGCGATCTCCGAATCGCGACCTACAATAGTATGTTGACTAAAAAATAGTCTAATGTTTGTCACATATTCTGGTAGGTGCTTGTCCTTGAATAAAGGGTTCGGTGCTTATGTTTTCCGGAGGACATTTTTCTTTATTCCTTAATAATCCTGTGGTCTTGTCAATCTCCCAGAACTCAATTCCTTTTGGAACTTCAAAATCCTTATTAGGACCGCGTACACCTTCAGCAATGAATCGTGCCCAAATCGGTAGTGCTGCCCTTGCCCCTTCCTGATTATAGTTACGTATACCTCTCTGCTGTTTGTCAAGACCAACCCAAACGCCTACCACCAAATCGTTTGTATACCCAATGAACCATGCGTCAACGAAGTCATTTGTAGTACCTGTTTTACCAGCCACAGGACGTGTATTTCGTAGGTTTAGATAATACGGATTCCGTGTTGCCCTAATACCTGTTCCTGATTTTATAACACTATGTAAGAAAGAGGTCATCTGATACGCTGTCTTTTCATCTATAACACGTGTTCTATCCTGTTGATAATTTTCATTTGGATATATGATCTCGCCTTCCTTATCAGTAATGTATTCTATGTATTTTGGTTCAACTTTGATGCCACGGTTTGCAAAGACACCGTAAGCAGAGGTTAGTTCGAGCACAGTCATGCCAAACGCTCCCAATATGAGTGCTGGTTTTTTAGGATCCATTTTAGTAGAAATTCCCATTCTTTGAGATAGGTCTATAACTCTGACAATCCCTTCTCTATTTCCTTCCGCAGTCTCAGGCGTTTCCCAAGCAGCCCGTGCTGTGGCTACGTTGATAGATTTCTTTAGTATACTTCTTACAGTTACGGGCCCATAGTACCTTCCCTCAATATAGTTACTGGGATTCCAACGTTGTCCCGGTAGGTGTTGAATCACCCACGGTTTGTCAACGATGATTGTTGCCGGTGTGATAAGTGCTGGATCCTCCATTAAGGCTGCGAAGACAATTGGTTTATATGCGGAACCGGGTTGTCGTTTGGCGTTCCCTAATGCTCGGTTTAAGAAATTGTAATTTCTCATCTTGCGTATATATGGATTTACACCATCTATTCGGTACTCGCGACCCCCCACCATCGCTTTTACGGCGCCTGTCTTCGGTTCAAAAGCAATCAGTGCAGCTTGTAGATACCTTGACTGTGGATCTATACCCTTTGGATTGTCCTTATTCTTATCATAGTTTGGAAGGTGTCCCCCATAAGTTCGATCCAAGTAACGCAAATGTTCTGCAACAGTACCCATAGCAAGGGATTGCATGGACATATCAATTGTTGTATAAACCTTTAGTCCCTCATTATACAGACTGTTCTCTAATTCTGATATGTCTTCAAGCTCGTTTCTTAAATGATCGATAAAATGTCCAGCAGTGTTTCGTTTTTGTCTGACAGAGGTCTTGTTTTGACTGATAACTTCTATAGGTTGTTTTTTACTCTCTTGATATTCATTAGGTCGGATGAATCCTTGGTTGTTCATTGACATGAGGACAACATCCCTACGTTTTTTGGCATTTTTGGGATTTTTGACTGGAGAATACTGTGTTGTTCCTTTAGGAATACCTGCAAGTAAGGCACATTCATGGAAATCAAGATCTGATACCTCTTTACCAAAATAAGCCATAGCTGCCTTTTGCACGCCATAGAGTTGTTGACCATTGAATCTACCAAAGTCAATATAGTTGAGATAGGCTTCCAGTATCTGTGATTTAGACAGTTGCCGTTCTATTCTGAAGGAGAGTAAAACCTCACGTGCCTTCCTGGCAATTGTCCGCTCCTTACCAAGATATACATTCCGTGTTAGCTGCTGGGTTAATGTACTTGTTGCACCGAGTCTATCGCTCTTTGTTACAGTATCCTTAATCGCACCGACTAAGCGCACAATGTCTATACCAGAATGCTGGTAAAATCGTCTATCCTCAATCGCAATAAAGGCATCAACCAACTTTCTCGGCATGTCAGTCAGTGGGATTATCTTACGTGTTGTTCCTTCGTCATCACCAGAGAACTCAGCAATTAGTTCTGGTTCAAGATAGAAATTTCTTAAATCATTTCCTTTTTCATTATGTATGTATAGTACTTTTCCATTTTTAATTGTTAATTTAACCCGTTGTGCTCCGGTGTCTTCTTCCCTGTAAGGATATTGAAAGTCTCTTGTGAAGACATCTATGGTCCCATTTCGTTCCCCTATTTCTCCGCTCAATTTCACATGAAATTGACCTTGAGAGTTTACACCTTTCGTTGGGGGTGATACCTCTTCATATTCTAAACGTTGCAACTTATCAATCAGAAAAACGGCTGAATTCGTCCTCTGAACTTCACAGATAGTGGAATAGACTTCAAGGTGTTGCCGCCATGTCTGTTTGTCTTCCTTGTATTCTAATCTATTTAGGTCAAGCACTGCTATGTCTTGCCAACATCCGATTGTAAAACCACCGACAACGCCAACACAGAAACAGACAATAAAGAATATCAGCAACACTCCTGACAGGACAATTGTAAGGAATGACTGTAGAATGTTGTCTAAAATACGTCGCATAATACCTCCAGTAACGCTACGGTGTGCGATCTAATTCTGCTTTTCTCACTCTTTTTATTGTACACCCAATCGCTCGCGTTTTTCTTTCTTTTTCTGGAATAGGTTTGTCTTCTAAAACTAAATTTAACATGTTCTGTAGATAATGCTTTTCTGGATTCTTTCGACTATCATCTATACCACCCCTATAACGCAAAGTCTTCTTACCATCGATGAGGAATACTTCAGGCGTTCTACGCGCTTGGAAATAGTCTGCAATTTTGTTCTCTGGATCTAACAGAATTGGCAAGTTGACGTTGACAAAACCGTGCTTTTCACTGTACTTCTTTATATCTTCAACCGTCTCGTGTTTGTTGGAATGGATACCTACAAATTGAATCTCTTTATCCTTGAAATTCTTGATGAGTTTTGTAATGCGATCTACATAATCATCCACAACCGGACATTCCGTTGCCAGGAAAATCAATACAACTGCCTTTTTCTTATCCAGAAGTTTCTTTAATGTATACGGTTTTTTTTCAATACTATCTAAACGTATCTCTTTGACTAATTCATCAACCTTTACCGGTTCCTCTTTTTCGTCTTCAGCGGATAAGATACTGACGGATGCTATCAGAACAAGAATAATCAGAAAGTACTTTTTCATGATGGTATCTCCACTGCATTAAAACGTCAGATTTTGCAATTCGTTTATAATTGCAAAACTGAGGATATCCTATTTCCAATTTCTGAATTAAAACGTTGATAGAAAGTCTGTTAATTCATGTAAATGCGTGAGTTGTATATCAACAACGGAAAGATCAAGGCATTCTTTCGGTTGATTCCCGATCATCCATGCTGTCCACATACCCACTCTTTTTGCGCCAACCATATCAGCCGTGTAGCTATCACCTACATAGATAGCTTCCTCTGGATTAACACCTAATTCTGACAAAGCAGCTTCAAAAATGCTTGGATCAGGTTTTATTTTACCAAACACCGTTGAATCAATAATCACATCAAGCAGCGAAGTGAGATTGTATTCATCACACCAACCGCGTGTGTTCCCAAAGTTATTGCTAATTACACCGAGTTTATAGTTATTAGATAGTTTTTCCAACCACGCTCGGTTTTTTGTTAGGTGTTCAGATGCTTCTTTGCAGAACCACTCAACATATTCATCTTTCAGTTGATGGGTTAAGTTTAACCTATTGAAAATACCTGTAGCAATTGCATCAACAGTTTCACGTAAAGTGTAATTTGCAGCCTTAACATTTGTTGCAACTAAACCTACAGGTAACATAGTCCCATCTTGATATGATACTTCATCAGGTGATTTTTCAAAGGCAAATTCCAATATAGTCTCTCTATCCGCAACATCAAATGCTTCGCGTGTTATTTCTGGATGGTGTCTATGTATAAATTGGTATGTCCTTTCAAGCCAGTGTATGCCGTTACCATCTAAAGTGCCACCGAAGTCAAAAACCAACGCTTGAATCATTTAGTATGTATCCTCATGTTTTTCTTTTCTTCCCGTTTAATCTCTCTAATACTACATCTAATACGTGTGATGTTTCTATCTCTTTCATACACAGATACGGTACATCTTTTTGCATACATGTGCGTTTATAACAGGGTCTACAAGATACCGGTTTTTCAATGATCGTGTGTCCTTCTCCATAAGGTTGATGCCGCATAGGATCGGTCGGACCAAAGAGTGCAACACACGGCGTTCCTACCGCTGCTGCAATATGCATAGGTCCACTATCACACGTCAAACATAACGCACACATTTCCAATAAAGCACCAAGCTCAAGTAGATTTGTTTTGCCAACAAGATTTATTGTAGAATCAATATAAGGTAATTGATCAACCAAGTTTTGTTCTGAAACGGATCCCGTAATTATAATTTTTGTATCAGAAACAGCAGCTATAAGTTCCCTAATTACTGTCTCAAATCTCTCAATATCCCACCGTTTTGTTTGCCACGTAGTGCCAATATTAACCGCAATTAACCTATCCTTCCTATTTTTCCTATCTTTCACAGATACACCATGACTCCGTAAAAGTTTCTTAACTCTCTTTCGATCAGTTTCTGTATGCCAAAATTCTAATGCTGTTTCACGGTCTTTTAACGCTGTATCATCACCGTCTAATACATCGTTGTCATTAAGCAGACTCATCACACTGAGATAACGTTGAACTTCATGGATATCTCTATTTGCAGGACAAGATGCAGAGAGGAGAAAACCACGTCCTTTATAATTTGAACCAATTCTGAACGGAACTTGAGCAAAAAATGGAAGCAGTGCATTACGGAATGAGGTAGGATGTAAGACAACAGCAATATCGAAATTGCGATTTCTTATGATCTTCGTCAGTCCAACGAATGATGAAAAGAAACTATCCTTCTTTTTGTCAACAAGACAACTATCAACATAAGGATTAGTTTTCATCAAGTCTACAACTTGTGCTCTCAACAGAAAGGTTATGTGAGAATCAGGTAAACGTTCTTTGAGCGCCCGTAATGCTGGCGTTAACAGAACCATATCTCCAATCCATGCACCTGTATGACACACCAGTACTCTTTGCATCAGAAATAAAAGGGATTTGACCAAGCCTTCTTACCGGTCTCATCTGTCACTTCAACTCTTACATATTTTGTACTGTCAGGGATTGAGAAGGTTGCTTCAGTCATTAATGCACCGTCTTGTGGCAAGATACGTCTACCTCGACTGCATTCCGATTTAAACACAATGGATTGTGCGGGGTCACATTTTACAGTCATCTGTCTGTCTTCAACAGTGATATCTTCAATTTCTGGTCCAATCGTTGAATAAAATGAACCTGTTCGCAGGGCTTCCATTATTCCATCAATTGTAAGCTCTTCAGCTTTTACATTAATCCATCCGTGAAAACAGTCGTGTTCTGTACCATGAGCATCATCAGCAGCAATTCCGCAAACCGGTCCACATCTATCCAACATATCGTCCCATGCTTGTTCAGAAAAACCTTTTCCGTTAGTCATACAGGTATCATTATACACTTCAACAGCGAAATACCCGCGTAATGGGAGATAATCAATGATTGTATGACCACACCAATAGGGGTGACATATTACTGCCTCACCACCTTGACTCTTTATATCTTCAATGACTGCGTTCGGGTGCATCTTTGCACAGTTTACCGGTTCATGAATATTAATAGCGACTATATGATAGACAGGACCTCCATAAGGGTTAGCGGGATGTACTTCACTTCCCGAAATCGCAAGAAAGTCCTCAGTAGAGTTAGCGGACACATCATTAACTTTCCTGTGGTCAGTTAAAACCAAAAAGTCATAACCTTCATCGCGATAGGCTGCAAATCTATCAGCGATAGAGAGTCTACCATCGGATTCGGTGCTATGACTATGTGTATTTCCTCTAAACCACTTACCGGGTTGTTGGAAAGGATTATTGTTCAACATGTTTTTACTCCTTGTTGCGTGTTCTGAGATAAAATAAATCACGTTTGTTCAGAACATCTATTAAATTATAGCATTTTGTTGTACCATATAGGTATTATACAATACGTTGCTAACGATAATCAAGGATAAAGAAATTATATCTTGACGTACATCAAGGTAAAGTGATATACTAAAATTTATAAACTGTAATCTATACATCAAATTACGATTTAGTCTTACTAATAACACGGACTTCTAAGTATGTTATGCAAAATATTGGAAAAATGGAGGAGTTGTTAACATGAAACGCGCGACATTGTACTTTATTCTATTATTTCTGTTTCTATACATTACACCGTTTACATTCGCTCAGAAGGATTGGGCGAAAATTAGCGAATCCGAATGGCAATCAAACTTTACAGATGTTTTTTTCGTTGATGACATGCAGGGATGGATCGTCGGAAGCAACTCCGCTATTCTAAACACAACTGATGGTGGAAAAACATGGCATCCGCAACCGAACCGTCCCTTACCCTTCCTCGTAGAGTTCAATAAGGTCCACTTTATCAATCCAAAAATCGGATGGATCGTCGGTGAGAACGGCACTGTATTGAAATCTATTGATGGTGGAAACTCGTGGAGTAAGTTGGTTACGGATACACGCGTGGCTCTATCAGGCGTCTCATTCGTAGATGAAAATAACGGTTGGGCATGCGGCGATGGCGGCTTTGTCATGCATACAAAAAATGGCGGAATCTCTTGGGAACAACAAGGTATAGAAACCAATAATCAGGTTGAAAGTGTTCATTTCGTTAACCCTATGGTTGGCTGGGCCGCAGGCGGTGGAGGAACTATACTTCACACTACTGATGGCGGAGAAAACTGGGATTTCCAAACAAGCGCAACTGTAAACACACTTGACTCTATTTCAATGCTTAACGATAAAATCGGTTGGTCAGTCGGCGCAGGGGGTGCAGTTGTTTCAACAGTGGATGGGAAAAATTGGCAAGTTCAACAGAGCAACGTACCAAACTCTAACGGAATGCCTGAACCTATATGGGATGTTGATTTCGCTAATCCAAGTTTTGGGTTAGCCGCAGCGGAATTCGGCGTAATCCTCAGGACAAACGATGGTGGTATTACATGGACACCCATCAAACAAAAGCCTGTCGCCGCACGACTGCAAGGTGTCCACATGATCAGTCCAACTGAAGCATGGATAGTCGGTGTTAAATCTACAATTCTACATACAAAAGATGGTGGTGACACTTGGGATGTCGTCTCAAGTGCAAATGAACTCAGAGCAGCTTATTTTCACAACGACCAACTCGGTTGGATAGTAGGATTGGCTGGTGCTGTCATGCACACGGCAGATGGCGGAAATACATGGATACCTCAGAACAGCGGTGATGTTTTCGAACTCTTCGGTGTAGGTTTTGTTGATAAAATGAAGGGATACATCGTAGGAAGCAATGCTGCACTGCTTGAAACCTTAGATGGCGGAAATACATGGAAAAGTGTTAGCGATCCCGGCGACGAAGGACACGGTAGGGCTAAACGCATACAATTCGGTGGACCGAATAGTTGGAAAAGTGCTATGGGCTGCTACGCTATGAGTTTCGCAAGTCCAACCCACGCTTGGGCAGTAGGGGAAACTGGAAAAGTCATGAAAACTGAGAACGGGGGTGAATCATGGACCGGTGTGGATATAGACACTAACTTCACTGGTGCAGGTTTCAACAATCTTTACGGTGTACATTTTCTAAATGAAAACATAGGCTGGATCGTCGGGACAGCTGGAACTATTGCAAAAACTGAAGACGGTGGCAAAACTTGGAGTATCCAGATGGGTTACGCAGAACTGCAAGATGTGTATGCAATCTCACCAAAAAAAGTCTGGACCGCAGGGCATCAAGGAACGATAATGCATTCCTCAGATAGTGGAGAAAACTGGACAGAACAGACAGTGCCAACAGATGAGAATCTTAATGCTATACTATTCGTAAATGAACATGATGGATGGGCAACGGGTGACAAAGGGATAATTTTGAAAACGACTGATGCCGGTGTTACCTGGCTCCGACATAATACAGTTACGATAAACAATCTTAGAGAAATTGTCAAAGCCCCCAACGGAACACTCTGGATTATCGGGGATGCTACGACAATCCTTCGGTATTAGTCTTCTTTTTTTTCGGAGGATATAACTTACATGAATACTAAAAGGTTCCATCGCTATTATTGCCTTGGAACCACTTTTCTATTATTAACTGTATTGCTATCGCTCAATTTTTCTGTGTACGCAAACGAAACGAAGGTACTAAACCTTGAGCAAAGTTTAGCAACCGCAAAGGAGAACAACCTGACAATTCAAGCCGCTTTAGAGAGTTTGAAGGCTGCTGAAGCACAGATCAATGCCTCCCGCGCAACAATGCTACCACGACTGACAGCGAATGGAAACTATACTTACTTTAGAGATGTTCAAAAGTCGGTTATTCAGGCAGAAGGCGGGTTCGGGTTTCCTGTCCCCGAAGAGGAAATGAATGAAATGGAACCTTCAGTCCCAGACAATGAAGCAGAACTGATTGAACTGGAGTTTGGGGCACAACACAATATACAAGGAACAGTGAGCTTGACCCAACCCATATTTGCATGGGGACGTTACTATGACGCTTACAAAGCAGCCAAAATTGGATATCAAGCAGCACAAGAGGATGTAGAAACTGCCTATCAGAAACTACGCGTTGATGTATTCAATGCATTCTATGCAGTTCTCATCACACAAGAATTCGTTAAGGTTGCTGAACAGAGTCTTGAACTTGTTGAAAAACAACTTAACATTGCACAGACGGCTTTTGAAACAGGTACAGCAACTAATTTTGATGTACTGCGAGCAAAAGTACAACTGGCAAATGCTAAGTCACAACTCATTCGTGCCAAAAACGGCGTAAAAAATGCTAAAAACATATATAAAACCACCTTGAATTTACCGCTTTCTCAAGAAATATCAGTTCAAGGTACTTTTGAAGTAAAGGATGTTGACATACAACTTGATGCTCTAATTGACATCGCACTTGATAAACGACCTGAAGTCAGAAAGGCTTTACTTAATGAAGAAGTTGGAGAGAAACAGATAAGTATAGCAAAGACAAGAAGACTTCCCGATCTTGCTTTTTTTTCTAATTATCAGATTTCTCACAATGAAAGACTAACGCAAATGAATCGTATTTGGAGTTTAGGTCTTCAGATCAATGTTCCAATTTTTGATGGGTTTGCCACCAGTGCTGCTATCAAACAGAGTGAGTCAATACTGAAGCAGTCTCAGTTAGGGATAGCACAAATTAAGGCGGTTGTTGAATCTGAAGTAAGGAAAGCATATCTTGACCTACATGAAGCCAGATCATTGATTGATACACAACGGGAGACTGTGAGTCAAGCTGAAGAAACCGTCAGGATTGCTACACTGCAATTTGAGAATGGCATGATTACAACAGTCGCAATGACAGATGCCCAACTTGCACTCATGCAGTCAAAAGTCAACCGACTTCAAGCATACCACGATTATGTGATCGGTTTAGTCCGACTTGAAAAAGCAATTGGACAGCGTATTGAATAACCGAATGTTCATGATATTAAAAATATAAC
>VXOP01000249.1:4197-14119 GCA_009839975.1 Candidatus Poribacteria bacterium | reverse complement strand
GCGGTAGGGCATACCGAGACACAAAACGCTTGTGGAGTCCAAGTAAGACCTCAACTAGAGGCACGCGAGACGGAAGCAGGAAAAGTCATTTGGCAGCAACCATTGCTACCAATGTAAGAACTAAAGAACCCCAAGTCTTTAGGCTTGGGAGTATGTCAGAAATCTGATAGAATATGGAATTATAGTATCATATCATTATGAGATGTTTTGTTTATATGAATATACCAAACTACTATCAAATATTAGAGGTCGGTCGCGATGCGACTGCCTCAGAAATAAAACACGCATTCAGGAAACTCGCGAAACGTTATCATCCCGATAAGCTTGATACCGGTTCCGAACCTGATCAGATTGCTGATGCTAACCGGATGTTCCGAGAAGTATGCAGTGCTTACGATGTGTTACAGGACAAAAAACGCAAATCTGATTATGACCGCAGATTACAATATATCGAACGGCAGACGGCTTCAAAGCATTCGTTCTATGATAGGTTCAGGAACGTTAGTCAGGATTATGCGAAGTTAGAACTGTTATTTCAATCACTCCTGCATCAGAACTACGAAACAGGTATATTCATGTATGAGCAGTTGTGCAGTAAGTGTGAGAAGAAGGGACGCGAATGGTGTATTGACGATTTCTTCAACTATGAAGATAGCAGAGATTGTGAATTTCTCATCGCGGAGGCGTATCAGAAACTCGGTTTTGCTAATGGGAATTCTTCTGTTACCGAACGGTATCGTAAAATTGAAAGAGCGATGCAGATTTATGAATCCTTGCTGTCCGCTGAAGGACAACGTCCCTGTTTTAAGCATTTTATTAGAGAGGTGAAAGATCGTCTCAAGAGAATCTACCTATATCATTTTAGTATTGAGGGGTATCAAGAATCATCAAGAATACCTTTATCAAAGATTAGTGCTTTAGAGTTGCCGAAACGTGAAACTGCTTGGATGTATAAAAAAATCGCAGAATTCTACGTTGAAATTAAGTCATATTCCGAAGCGCGCGAAGTATTGCTGATGGCGTTTGAACTGCAACCGAAACTCGTTGGTGCAAAGAAGATCTGTAGGATTTTGAATATCGGGAATCAGCAGGTATCTTGAAATGAGATCATCAATTAATGGTGAAAAAGGAGGGAACAGTTGTTTGAATCAACTGCAATCTTTTTTTTTGTGATATTGTGTAGCATAGGAATTTGGATTTACGCTTATCAGAAAGGTGTTAGGTGGTCATGTCCAAATTGTGCCCAACGGCAGACCGGTTGGGCAACACAGTGTCCGAGGTGTGGTGTTGTTTTCAAGGAATGGAAGGATTGAAGTATCTAATAACGCATGTTTTTCTTGACAAATAAACGTGCTTTTTATAGAATTAGTTTGTTTGTGAAATGAATCACGTTGATTTTTTATATTATCGGTTGAACTAAAGAATAGAACCTATTGGTCAATAAATGGAGGTAACACGGTGAAGTTCACTATTTGTTTATGTATTACAATCCTTATGGTTTTTGGAGGACAATTGGTATCACTCGCTGCTGTCAGCAGTGATGGTTTAATTCTCTATTTAGGTTTTGATAGGGTACAAGACGGCAAAGTTAGCGACGGTACCGGTGAAGGGAACGACGGCACCCTTATGGCTGGTGCAGAAATAACTACTCAAGAAAAGGTTTACGGATCAGGTTCATTAGAAATCGTCGACCAAAATGCAAGTGTCCATGTTTCATCTTTCCCGGAGTTAGCAGAATATCAGGACAACAGTTATGTGTTTTGGATCAACTTCATACAAGGTTCAAACGGTGCTTGGAGCCAAATAATTGCTAAACCCGCTCCGGGGGCAGATCGCTCTCCAGGAATCTGGATCCGTCCTGCTGAATTAGGAATCCATTACAGGTTTAACCCAGGCAACAAAGGTGCGGGTTATGTCGGTCCCGGTGGTAACAACACGCAATTTGAAACTGAGAAATGGTATCACATCGCTGGTGTTAGAGAAGGTACAAAACTATCCTTTTATGTTGATGGAGAATTAAAGGCTGAATACAACGATATTCCAGTTAATATTGATCAGGGTGCGGATTCACTCTATATTGGAAAAAGTCCAAGATATAGAGCTGCTACTTTCCATCTTGATGATCTTTATATCTTCAACAGAGCTATCAGTGTAGATGAAGTCGCAGAGATTAAAGATGGTCAACTGCTTCCTGTGGAACCGAAAGATAAACTCACTACTACTTGGGGAAACTTAAAATTGAAATAGCGGTTTTTTTCACAATAAAATGCCGCATGACTGAACAATTTGTACCTGTCTGAAAGATTTTTGACTTAGAATATGAAGATTAAGAAATTAATGGGATAAAACCGATTTTCCCAGGCTGGTGAATCAACGCAGAATGCGCGTTTGGCATTCTGCGGGTGCGATATCCTTATCGCACCGAATTAGTCCTTACCAGTTTCATTTAAGGTTTTCGCTCAGGATTCGGTGCGATAAGGATATCGCACCTACCGGATTGATGAAATCAAAATTACCCGATTATTAATTTAATCCTCATATTCTACAGTCAAAAATCTTTTGCCAGTTTAAGTACTCAAGAGAAAATTATGCGAAACGAAGTACGGTGGGAACGCATGTTCCCCGATGAATTAGAAGCTGCTTTCGAAAGGTGTCCAGGTGTATATTTTACTTATGGCCTCTGTGAACCCCACGGACCGCAGAACACAGTCGGACTTGATTCACTTAAAGCACACGGCATTGCATGCCGCGCAGCACAAACACACGGTGGCATTGTAGCACCACCTGATTATTGGCACATCCATGAACACGGGATGTATGCGAATTGGGCACAACAGCATGTGGGAGAAGTGCGAAATTGGATGACCGCCATGCCAGCATGGCAACATTTCAAGAACGTGTGTTATCACGTCCGCGCTGCGGATGCACTCGGTTTTCACGCTGCTATCTTCCTTACAGGACATTACGGACCAAATTGGCAAGACCTAAAAACACTACTGGAGATCATTCAACCCCATTTCCCTATGCGTCTATACGGATTGCCTGATTTTGAGGCGAATACACCGGGTTTCAGCGGACAAGGTGATGGGGCAGACCATGCAGGTCGCGTAGAAACCTCGCTATTGTGGGCATTAGAACCGGAGTGCGTTGATATGTCACGGATGCCAGCGGACGATGAACCCGGTCCACATTTCGCTATGGGTAGCAATGCATACCAATCTGACCGACGTATCGGTGAACGGATGGTAGATGATGAAGTCGCATGGCTGGGAAACAAGATGCAGGAATTGCTTGATATATATACCCAACTGAATATCACTGAACGACAGCCTGTCACCTTTGAAGAAGTAGAGAAGATTTGGAACGAACAGGTAACGCCTGCTTTGAATACTTTTGAGACGATGCAAAACAGGGATGAACCGCCGCCTGAAGATTCACAATGGTTCGCACAATGGAAAATCCCTGAAATTACATAGAGTGGAACCGAAATGTATCAGGTATTTGTTGGCAAGAGGGAAACGATGAATTGGTGCGGGCTGGGAAACCCAGCCCCTACGGATGGATATTTTTGATAAGGACATCACATGGAAAAGACTAATGAACAACTCGCTGAAGAATATCAGAAAGATGGATTCTTGACTGGTATACGGGTGGCAGACAAAACTGAGACGACACATTTTCGTAAAGAATATGATGCTTTAGAGACTGAAGTCGGTCCTGAGAAGTGTGAAATCGGTCTCATTGATTGGCATTTTGACTATAGGTTCATTTGGGATCTTGCGGCGCATCCAAAAATCGTTGATGTGATTGAAGCACTGATAGGACCTGATGTTATGCTCTTAGCCACACACTTCTTTTGTAAGTATGGTCCCAAGGAAAAATTCGTTGCTTGGCACCAGGATGTAACCTATTGGGGACTTGAACCACCTGAGGCAGTAACTGCTTGGTATGCCATAGATGATAGCGATACAGGTAACGGGTGTATGCGTGTGATCCCGGGCAGTCATCATCACGGTGTGCAAGAGCACGGTACATCGGAACAGGAAGGGAACTTGTTGAGTATCAATCAGGAAGTACCGGTCTCCGAGTCGGATGCAAAAAACGCTGTTGACCTTGTGCTGAAAGCAGGTGAGATGTCTATACATCACGGGAAGATTATCCATGGCAGTCTACCCAATCATTCTACAAGACGCAGATGCGGATTAACCATTCGTTATATCCCACCATCAGTGAAGCAAGCTGAGGATAATTCGCTAAAACGTCCGTGGAAACCGATACTGCTTCGGGGTGAGGATCGCTTCCAGAATTTTACCACTGTGTCAAATCCATTCCCGTTATATTGACAACGCGTATTTCAATTTAATGCATCGGGTGTGTAAAATTTTGGTTACTCGTCTGAACCAGGATTTTCAGGATTTCAAGATTACTAGGATAAGAACGTGTGAACAATAAAAACCAAGCACCAGCGGTGCGAAAGGTGTATAGAATGTGTGAACAACATCATCCCAAGCACCAGCGGTGCGAAAGGTATGTAGAACGTGTGAACAACATCATCCCAAGCACCAGCGGTGCGAAAGGTGTATAGAATGTGTGAACAACATCATCCCAAGCACCAGCGGGTGCGAAAGGTATACAGAACGTGTGTATCTAATTCTCTAACCTGATATACCTGTCGCCCCTCTGGGGCTTACTCTGGTAAATGTCAACGTTTTCTATACACCTGTCGCCCCTCTGGGGCTTACTCTGGTGATGTCAACGTTTATCTATAAACATATCGTCCCTACGGGACTGGAGACAATATCGGAAACGTAAGAATGCCGAGTCACATTTACGATGCAATCGTTATTGGTGCAGGTGGGATGGGGAGTGCATCTGCCTATTATCTCGCTAAAATCGGTGCTGATGTTCTGGTGTTAGAACAGTTCCAACGTGGACATAAATTGGGCAGTTCACACGGTGAGACACGCATCATCCGCTTCTTCTATGATAAACCCTTCTATGCAGAATTGATGAAAACTGCTTATAGTGAATGGAGGAAGCTTGAATCTGTTTCTAAGAAGCAGTTGTTGTTCACTACTGGAAGTGTCAATTTAGGTGAGAGGGGCAACCTTTATGGGCAGTCTATTAAGAAGAGTTTAGACGCTGCGGGGGTAGAATGTGAGTGGTGGGAACAGACACAATTGTCAGAACGTTTCCCGCAATTTAGTGTGTCTGACGATACGGATATACTCTGGCAGAAAGACACCGGTTTCCTGTATGCTTCCGAATGTGTTTTAACACATCTGCAATTGGCTGAGCAGCACGACGCGACTGTCTTAGAGAATACCCGTGTCACTAAAATCGATTGGCAGGCGGGTTTACCTACTGTCCACACTGCAGACAAGCAATTTCAAGGTAGAAAGATTGTATTGACTGCGGGTGCGTGGACCTCTCATCTGCTTAAAGAACTCAGCTTACCGCTCTCAGTGACGAAGCAGCAGGTCTGTTATTATAGACCTACCGATACCGAACTGTTCCAACCTAACCAATTTCCTGTTTTCACAGAGATTACAAAGGGTGGAGAGTTTCTTTACGGTATACCGTGTTTTGGAGAAAATGGTGTCAAGGTTGCGCGTCATGGTGTCGGTACTACCGTATCACCTGATACATGTGATCGCACCCCGGATGCTGATTATATCCAACGGATGGATCGTTATGTCGATGAACGTATCCCTTCACTCGGTAAAACCGTTTCTGCAGAAGTTTGTCTTTACACCGAAACCCCAGACGAAGACTTCATTATTGACACCCACCCACAATGTCCTAATCTACTGATAGCCGCTGGTTTTTCTGGTCACGGCTTTAAGTTCTGTTCTCTTGTTGGTCGGATTATGAGCGAGTTAGTATCAAGAGGAGAAACAGACTTTGACATCAGTCCATTTCGTATAAACCGTTCGTTGCAGCCGTAATTAAATCCCCATTCTGAGTGCGACTGCAGCCAATATTATTAGCAATGAAACTACTCCCATTGCACTTGAAACAATAGCCATCTGTTTGCGAATTGAATTAACGTTTACTGGTAGTTCCTCTGTTTCTGGGTCTAAATCTTCAATTGCTTTGGACAATTTCGGACCGTAGAAAAGACTGTGAAGTCCAGTGAGAATAAGTAAGATGAAGAACAGCAACAGTTTAATCACTAACGTTCGCCAAAAGGTGCCTACAAGTAGAGAATCGTTAGTAGCGGATAGGTCTACAGAATTGAATATATTGACTATTCCAGTGAAAAACAGAATGAGAACGCATAACCATACGATGGGTTCAAACCGTTTACCTATCAGTGTCAATATCTGTATGCGTTGAACGGGTGGTAAGTTCTGTCTGAAATGTGGCACTATTACCATTGCTAAAATCAGGTTACCACCTATCCATACCACAGCGGCGATAACATGTATCCATCGAATAAATAACCAAAATATATCCATATAGGGTATCCCTTCTATTATAATGGATTTCGGATTTAATGAAACACTCTACAACGGGCGAGGGGACCTCGCCCCTACGTGGGGTGGTCTCGGTAAATGTTGTTAATGACTGTTTCTACTCGTGAGATTAATGATGCTCGTTCTTCCCCAGTAAGTGGTACAGGTGCAAATCTGTGATAATTGCATTTTGTAACGATATCTAACAATTCCTTCTGATCAGTTTCTGAGATACCTATCTGTTGGCACATATCTTGAATTTCTTGTGGTGTCAATTGCTGTAAAGCCATTTCCTGCCGATCACATAGATACCGGTGAATGATTCCTGTTAGTGACTCTACAAAGGAGCTCGCATCTATTGCCGTTTCATTAGTTTCCAAGGATTGCAGGGATGACATTGCTTGGACAGATGGATCCACTGGTGGATCGGACGGGCTTTTGTTGTTTCCTTGCTTTGTCTTAGAACGATAGATGAGGTACCCACCTACTGCTAAAGCTAATACAGGAATGCCAAGAAGTAACCATAGCACCCACTGTAAGGAATCAGATTCCATATCAGCCGTCCCATTCGAGTTCGGTGTTACGGTTAACGAAATTGGACCTGTTTTTGATGTCTGATATGTTTCTTTAGTTGGGTTGAAGTAAGAGAATTCAATTCCGGGTAGCTGCAATATGCCTGATTTGAGTGGAATTATAGCATACTCATAGATTCGCGTATTAGCACTGTTACGCTGTGCAAGGATTGGTGAGTCTGTTCTAAAACCGCTCATCGGTGTAATCTTCGGTGCCGTTACGGTATTGATATTTCCAGTTCCTGTGCCAGTTCCTGTAACTGTGACTGAAAGTGTCAGTGCATTACGAACTTCAAGCCTTCGTCTATCAACCGATGTACTTATACTGTATTCACCGATAGCACCATCAAAATTAGCGGGTTTTCCTATTTCTGGTAAGGGTTGAACGTTGAGTGCGACCGACTTTGTTTTTAGTATCTTAGGATTTCCCTTGATGGGTAGTTTTAACTGTGCCGGTGGAATAAGGATTTTACCAGTTTTCCGTGGATACAGTCGTCTCACGTATTCATCTACATGATATGTTCTTCCATGTGTCCGTGTCGTTGTTGTGGTATTATCGGATGGTTCTTCTACTAAGAAATCTGAAAATGTAGGAAGTACATAAGAAGGCGATTCGCGTGTGGGTAAAATTGTTGTATATAGATAGCGGAATTGATATTCAATTGCCTGATTCAGGTAAGGTTTGCTGTTGCTGACTGTGGCTTCTACTTTGTGTATACCGTCCGTTGCGGTATCTATGTACCTATCAACAGAACCTACCGTAATTATACCCGGATTTGCATTATAGGGAACACCTTGGTATGAGAAACGCACGTCGGACAGTGCGACTTGACCTGTTTTTTGTGGTATAAGTTCATAGACCCATGCCATAGATACTGTAAGTCTATTATCAACTAAATATGGTGTCGTTTTGGAGCGCAACGGAACAGCGAGAAAGTTCGGTAAGAAGTTGAATGATGGAGCCCCAATATGTTTCATCAACGTATTACCTGATATTTTGAGTTCTAACGTTGCTCTTTCATTCAGTTGGATATGTCGCGGGGTGACAGATGCTTCGACTTTGACATCATTGCTTTGGACATCTGTTGTGAAAACTAACAACAGCAAACTGAACGTGATAATGTATCCAAGAGATGACAATAGAGGGATATTAAAACTACCAATCTTTATCACGTCTATATCCGCTATCGAGTTTCTGTTTGAGTATCTTTTGTCGACGTTGGTTTTCATTCTTGGTCAGCAGTTCAAGGAGTTGTTCTGTTTCCGCTTTGGAAAGGTTAGTCGGATCATTTTCTGCTTCTTCCGTTTTCTCTCCACTCTCTTTCTGCTGTTGTTGTGTCATGTTTAGTTGTTGTTTAAGAAGTTGTCGTGCTAATGCCAGATTATGTTTTGCATCGGAATCATGAGGGTTTAAGTCCAGGGCATCCTCATAAGACATTATCGCTGCAGTATAATCTCTCAATTGAAACTGTGCATTACCCAAATTGTAATAGATATCTGCTGGATTGTGAGTGTCACCCTTTAAGAGAGATGTTTGGAAGGCAGTAGATGCTTTTCTAAAGTTGCCTATTTTATAGTATGCAGTACCGAGATTATGATATGTAATTGGATTTTCAGGTTTTTCGGATACAGCAGTTTGATAAGCATTTACTGCTGCATCATATTCTTGCTTCCAATACGCATCGTTTCCCGTTCTGATAGATTGTTTCCAACTTCCGATCCATCCAACAAGGCACATAAACAACAGTATGGAGCATAAGCAAAGAGATATTCTATGGTACATATTAATATTATAATGGATTACATTTTGATTTGCAAGAAATTGTCGGGGTAGGGCGGTAAAGTAATTGTCACCGTTTTTGTCTGAATCGCGGATTACACGGAGGACACGGAAGACGCGGAAGGGTGTTCTTGTCACATAAGATTTACTTTCACAGTATCTGCTCAGTATTTGGCGTTATCAAACCGTAGCACATTCATCCTTGATTGTGCTACGAAGCACGTCATCCCAAGCGATAAGGTATCTACTCAGCATTGGGTCTTATCAATGTTGTGCAGAGAGGTGCAACGAAAGATGGTTATTGTCCAAAGAAGCACAATCAAGATGAATGTGCTACGGATTGATAACATCCAATGCTGAGAATATAATGTTATTGCTTGTTTTGGCGTGTTTCCTCAGTAGACTGCCCAGGAGGTGGTTCTGTGAACTCTTCACCTTTCGCTTCCGCTGCAAGGCACCGGTTATTCTAATTTATCCACAAATGCTGTTCTTCAATTTTTCTTTTATTCTTTTGAATTGTTCTGCTGTTGTGGTGTTGGCAAGGGTTCTGTGAACTCTTCACCTCGCGCTTCTGCTTCTCTTCGGCGTTTCTCCCACTCAGCATATTTTTGGTAAGCTCTCGCTTCTCCTTCTGCTATGCCTTCGGCTCTGGCAGCTTTTGCGGCAGCTTTTGCGGCAGCTTTTGCGGCAGCTTTTGCGGCAGCTTCTGCAGCGGCTATCCGTTTCTCACGTCTTGCTTCAAAAAAGTCTGATAGTAACATCATTAGGTCTATACCTCCAATTAGCATCCCAACGCATGTCGCATCCACTGGAATAAATGCAGTAGGGGTGAGCCGGTAGATGCGATTTCCATATCGCATTGGATCCTACGCGGGGACGTTGGAAACACCAGATGATGGAAAACCTGTTTCATCAAAGGCTTCCGCTTAAGGTCCGATGCGATACGGAAATCGCATCTACCGGCCTGGGAACATCACTAAATTGACGCTTATGGTGACAAAAACTTTACACAAGCACCAGCGGTGCGAAAAGTATATAGAAAACATATCAAACCAACACACAAGCACCAGCGGTGCGAAAAGTATATAGAAAACATATCAAACCAACACACA
>VXOP01000249.1:0-4187 GCA_009839975.1 Candidatus Poribacteria bacterium | reverse complement strand
ACACAAGCACCAGCGGTGCGAAAAGTATATAGAAAACATATCAAACCAACACACAAGCACCAGCGGTGCGAAAGGTGCATCATGTTTCTGAATTGTCATCAGGATCAAATACGTATTTTGGATTATACGGGACATCAAAACGTTTCAGAAACGCAAGGTATTCTTCTCTAAACGTTAGATGAGAATGATGTGCCTCCTGATTATTAATGTAATTAACAACGACATCCAATTGAGAACGAGAATACGAAAACGCTCCAAATCCTGTCTGCCATTCGAACTTTCCTGCAACCCATCCTTTTTTATTAATGAATTTTGATGAATTCGCTTTTATATCTCTTACTAAGTCAGACAATGCAATGTCTGGTTTCATACCAATAAGAATATGTATATGATCCGGCATTGAATTGATACGGATGAGTGTCTGCTTTTTGTTTGTTATGATGCGTGTTATGTATTGGTGTAAAGCCTCTTTGTGTTGTTTCGGAATGAGATGTTGCCTGCCTTTGACAGCAAAAACGATATGTATGTATAGTTGGGTGTAGGTATCTGCCATGACGTTATTCCTTGAAGTTATATACCTGTCGCACCGCTGGTGCTTAGGATGGTGTTGTTCACACGTTCTACATACCTGTCGCACCGCTGGTGCTTGGGATGGTGTTGTTCACACGTTCTACATACCTGTCGCACCGCTGGTGCTTGGAAATGTCAATCTAAAACAGGGATCCCGCGAATGCGAGACCCCTTGCTTTAGATAGGTTAGTTCGTAATTCCATATTGGAATACGGAACGGAAGGGATTATGCACGGCAACTTGCAGGCATCCCTTCAAGTAGAGATAGGTTAGTAAGATTTTCCTCAAGAAGCCACATGGGATGTGGCTTCTTGTTGAGGAGATTAGTTAAATTATCCCTGAAATTTAACCCTTTATTGTGAAGCGTTTTTGATATTGCCCCACGACGTTGTGAGTTTTCCTTTCGCTGAGATCAAGCCTTTCAACTTGGTTGTAGCAAGCGTATTATGCTCACCTGCGAAAGATACATCTTCAATCTGGTAGTAGTAAACTGCACCGGGTTTGGCAGCCGTATCAACCCATTTATACGCGCTGCGTTCCGCGGTGGTACCTTTACCTTGAATCATCTGTTCGTTGACCTGTTTGAATTCACCGTCACGACTATCACTACGAAGGATATTAAATCCAGCGTTGTCAAGTTCGGATTCCGTTGTCCACTGGATAGTAACTTGACCATCTTCAAGTGTTGGATGGAAGAAGGACAGTTCAACGGGGAGTGGTGTATTAGCTGTATGTCCGGGTGTACCATGGTCAGTATCAACACCATAATAGGTAGACTGTGCTTTTGCCAGTTTGGTATCAACTGCATGCACCCAGGCATAACCAGAATAATCGGCAGCAACCATATTCATACCCATACCCCGTAAATCTGTTCCCAACGGTATAACTGCACCACGAGTTTCGTTTGCTGCCACAGTCTCATCAGCATCGGTCTCAGGATCATCAGCAACTGGACGAATAGGTGTGCCAGCACGATGTGTCTTATCAGCGTTCTTTAGACGGATTAGCGATGTCCGTTCATTCCTGCTTGCCATATCTGTGGGCCAGTTCCAACCGAAAGGATCGTCATAAGGGACACCACCACGGATATCCGCTTTCTTACCGTCAAGGTTACCGATCTCATCACTTACAGCATCATTGGCATCAATGATTTTGATGTAGAAACCACCTTCTGCATTCAGGAAACTATCTCTACGGTTTGCCATAAGGAAATCGTCTTTTTTAAGATCCCAAATACTTGCAACTCGGTGATTTGGGAAGTGAACCTTCATAGTAGTCCCTGAATTTCTTGCTGTATCAGATACGATAAGCACCGTCTGGTTCGGTGGTATATGAGAGAATAGTTCTTTCAGATTAATGGTAACAACGGTCTTGTCTTGTGCTGCCTCTCGCCATTTACCGGAGTTATGGTTTTCGATTATCATGCGCCATCCGACCTTAGGATCGGTACCATCAGCAGCAAGATCAATACCGCGTGTCTTAGATGTGTTGTGGAGTTCAATCCACTGTGGGTAACGTCCATCATCCGTTGTGAGCATAAGTTCACTGATAATCAACTGACCACCGTCAAGATTAGCAACCACATTTTTCACGACATCGTTATGGTAGCCAGGTGTTCCGCCTTTTTTCACACCGCGATCATAACCGATACCACCTGAGAAACCGGCGTGACCTCCGCCACCTTTACGCCAACCGTGTGCTGTGCCACTACGTGCCCAGACATTTCCATTTCTGAAATCAGCATCCGGATGAAGGGAAGCATTGTTGTTATTGGCATCCTTGGCATCATGTGGTCTGTAGTTATCGCCAGTATGTCCGTTGATGGGCCATGCACCCGTTTTCCAATATGTATTACCGGACTCAGGTTCCTTTACGCCAGAAACAATAGTATCCCTTGAGACTCTTGCATAACCGACAACATCGTGGAGATGTTGACGACTGCCTAGGAATTTATTATCACCATGGCTTCGCAGTATCAGAAAACCCGTATCCATAGCTGGAATATCCATTGGCCTGTTATGGCTTCTCTTTATATTCAAATATTTGTGGGGACCATGACCACGTCTCTGGTTTCCATCTGCTCTAACATCAGTACCTTCAATAAGATCGGTATCCGCTGGATCTTTGTTGACAATCAATAAGACTTCACCAGCAGGTATAGTATGTTTCGGGAATTGAACAATATTGTGCTCTGTAAAATCATTGGCAGCACCCGTAGTGCGATTGAGTCTCCAATTCTCAATGTTCACATCACCAGTACTAACATTACGAAGTTCAATCCAATCTTCTAAGTTGTCGCCTGTACCAGCATAGTTGCCAACTTCGTTGATGATGATCTTATCTTTGGGTGGTGTGTAAGCACCGGGATTATCACGTGTGCTTGGAAGACCACCACGTGTATTGGCACTACCGGGAGTTCCCATAAAACCGGGGAAATATGGACGATTAGATGCTGTCCAATGTCCAGCATTCGCACCATCTGCATTCTGTTTATCTGGGTTACGATATATGGAAACAAACGGAGGATTCGCCCCGATAATCGCTGTTCCATCAGTGTTTCGAGTCGCTGTTCCACTACTACCTTTTATAGGTGGGTTCCATACATTTTGATGTCCAGCGATGTTGGTAATTCTATCAGACGTTCCAGCTGCGGTAGCAGGTGCTGGGAACGTATTATCTATAAATTCAAATGTAGGATTAGGAGCAGGGGTAGTAAGACGATTGTAAACTTCAATCCACTGCTGTTGTAGTTCACCGTCTTGTCCAACTTTAGAATTGTCAAGACCCCACATAATTTCGTTGATAATAACATGTCTTGAGTCTTTGGCTGTGCCAGCGACTTTCAGGTTAATCGTTCCACCACCGACATTGAAGAATTCTTCAAGGTCAGGCATAGCCATATTTGAATTACCGGTAGTTGCTGTAGGGTCAATTGTAGCTAAATTAGCATCAACTAAGGTGGATGGAAGCACTGGACGATCTGCTGCTGCAGGGACGTCAGCAAGAGCTGTAGAAACAGGCCTTAAATAAACACGATACCCGTAACCAGCCAAGTGATTTTCTGCAAGGACAAGGGGAGTCGGTGTTGCGCTTGCATCAGTTGTACGATCCGCTGCACTACTAATTGCGGTTTGATAACCTTTCAACATTAAACCGGTTGGCACAGTAGGTGCCGTATTAGTATTCTCAGTGGTTTCAAGTGTTAGTGTGACCATTTTGCCTGAACCACCTACAACCGCTGTAAAACTGTTGCTGCCATCAGTTGAATAGGGTGATGTCAACACGTCACGGGCGGTTTCATCGGTATCAGCAGGAGTAGTAAGCGCATCATCATCCGCTGTAAAATCAGCAAGAACCGGTCTGGGATTGGGAGTCTCGGAATATGTAAACGTAAAAACCGTCTTTGCTTTGTCATCTGCATTACCAAGGGTATCTACCTTATACATACTCACTGTCACCTGTGCCATTGCGGCTGGCGCGATGAAAAGCGCAGCAACGAGTAATATAGAAAAAATAGAAAATGTCAATCTATTTGACAAGTACATTGTAATCTCCTTAAAAAATTAAGTTCAAAATCGTGTTAAGGATTCAGGGAATGAAATCCTTTTAACCTATTC
>VXOP01000064.1 GCA_009839975.1 Candidatus Poribacteria bacterium | reverse complement strand
ACACTTTTTTTTTTCAAACTAAACCCGTACACACGCTCTTCCTCTACGTGTCGTGGGCGGGGATTTGTTAATAAGACACAGACACGACCCTTGTTACAAGGTGCACGACTGACGACATGGGAACTCATGCAAGCAGGAATAGACGTTACACTCATCTGTGACAATATGGCTGCACAGGTCATGAAAGAAGGTAAAATACAGTGTGTTATTGTCGGTGCGGATCGTATTGCAGCAAATGGAGACACTGCTAATAAAATTGGGACATATAACGTTGCCATTCTCGCCCAGGCACATGACATTCCATTTTATGTTGCTGCACCGACATCTACGTTGGATTTCGCTCTTGAAACGGGTGCAGAAATACCAATTGAACAACGTTCCCCAGAAGAGGTGACAGAGGGGTTTGGAAAAACAACTGCACCTGAAGGTGTAAAGGTATACAGTCCCGCATTTGATGTTACGCCAGCATCCTTAGTGTCAGCAATAATCACAGAAAAAGGGATAGCACGGGCACCCTTTACTGAAAGTTTAATGAAGTTTAAGGTTTAAATTGGGTAACATACGAACGCGAAACCGGTAAGGATCGGTCTGGGAAACCCAGCCCCTACGATCATTTTTAGGGGTTGGATTATCCCATTATTTATTTAATTTTCATAAGGCTTTACGTGATTCTTAGTTCCTGACACGGTTAGGCAGCTTTAGCGATGTTTTCGCGTGTGCCATGAATATCAAAGCATTCATATTGGTTTGTCTTCATAAACCGGGAAGCAAATTCCATTGCTTGTTTCTCAGTTAGGTATCCTTCATCTATTTCAGCTTCAAGTGCGCGTTGGATTTCTCTTCTTGCTTGTATTGCGTAAGCCATTGCACTTGTGGGCCAACCTGTATCCCCACCAAATGCAAACAACTTGTTTGATGGCACAGCATGAATACAACGTCTAAGAAAGTCACGTGAACTATAGGGGTCAATGCTCCATGCCCAGCAGAAATCTACCCATATATTGCGATAATGTTTTGCAAGCGCAACTAATTCGTCATTATATGGATATGCGATATGCATTAGAACGAACTTTGCATCCAGATATCGTGAAAATAGGGCACACATATTGCCTGCGGGAATACGGCTAACAGGCATTCGGTTGTTGCCTGCATAGTAACCGGTATGGATTTTGAATGGAAGGTTATGTTCGATCGTCTGCTCAACGCCGCGTGCCCAGCACCAATCACCAAGACAAAGACGCGTGTTTACATCTATCTCTTCAGAAGGTTTTGTCAACACTTTATCCAATGCCTTAGATGCTTCAGCATCTGTGCGTTCTGTCCAAGTAAGTGTTCTGTTATATGCGTGTTGCGATTTTACTGCAATTGCACAGGGGGCATGTTTGGCGAAAATTGATTCTATACTACTTCTTAATGTATCAAGGTCTGTTACCGCAATACCTGTTTCAGCATTTATAGCCTTTGTATCAATGTGTCCATTACAGAAGTTTGCCCAAGAAAGGTCGTATAAGAAGAACTCTGGACCAGACATGTCCGGAGCACAGTTCCAACTGAAGTCATCGGTCTGAATGTGATCGAGATTAGCAATATCCCGCAGTATTTCAAGTCGTTTTCCTTTGGAACGAATGTCTTTCACTTTATCTTGTGCATCCGCTATCCCTTGACCTGTCAATTCATCAAGTTCATAGATGCTTTTTGCGACGATGCGAACTGCTTCACCATATCCCGTAAATTGTGTTGCCTCCCAGGCATCTCGTATTGCTTCAAACCTTTGTTTGATGTCCTTACTGGGATCCATTAGGTCGTGCATTGCTTGAGGTGTCGCCCCTGCTGTAACCAGGTCTGCAGGAACATAGTTGCCGAATAGGTCCTGAAGAATATCTGGACCGTTATCGACCCAGTCATTTTCTCTACGCATGTGTTCGTGTGTATCCACTAATCGTATGGATTGTATATGATTATTTAGGTCTGTAGCCATCATTAACTCCTTTTTGCTTCTTCTTTCAAAACCGAAAGTATGCGTTATAATAAGTGAATTATGATTGACAGTCAAGTTTTAATTTTTTATGCTGCTGAATTTAATATGTCCACCCAGATTTCACGGATGTGTAAAGTTCTTGTAGAAACACAGGAGTAAGGAGAGGAGTTAGGTTTCTGTAAAATGTCAAGCCCCAGCGGGGCGAAAGGTGTATAGAAAACGTTGATATTACCATAGTAAGCCCCAGCAGGCGAAAGGTATACCATGCTACGAAATTAATAACATACGTTCTATATACCTTTCGCACCGCTGGTGCTTGGTCTTTTGTTGTTCACACGTTCTATATACCTTTCGCACCGCTGGGGCTTGGACGTTTATTATTCACACATTCTTATTTTGGTAATCTTGAAATCCTGTAAATCCTGGTTCAGACAAGTAACCAAAACTTTACACACTCTCAACTTCAATAATGTTGACTCTAACTGCTAATCTGTGTATAATTACCAAATATGAAGTAGAGAGTTTAATGATATTTGTGGAATATGTCTGAAGAATAAGAAACAGTCTGAATAGGAGTTAAAGGAATGCTCTCCCAGGAACAGATAGCGTTGTATAAGAAAAATGGTTATATCGGTGTTGAAGCGGTTCTAACGGATGCGGAAGTAGCTGCGCTTTGCCGTGTTACAGATGAATTTGTTGAAAAATCTCGGGAAGTCACTGAACACAACGACATTTTTGATTTAGAACCCGGACACACAGCAGAAAACCCAAAAGTACGTAGAATTAAGAGTCCATGTCTATATCACTCGGTATATGATCAAACGTTACGACATCCGAACATTCTTGTGATTGTCAGCCAACTCATAGGACACGGAATAAGATACAATGGACATAAACTGAATATGAAGTATCCTGAGTTCGGTAGTCCCGTTGAGTGGCATCAGGATTGGGCTTTCTACCCGCATACGAATGATGATCTACTCGCTGTTGGTGTCGTCATTGATGATATGACAGTTGAGAATGGTGCCCTGATGGTAATTCCAGGTTCTCACACCGGGCCAACCTTAGACCATCATCAGAATGGAGCGTTTGTCGGAGCAGTTACGGATCCAGATTTCACACCAGAAGGTGCTGTGCCAATTGAACTAAAGGCTGGTGGCATAACTATTCACCATGTACGTGCCCTACACGGTTCTGCCCCGAATACTTCTCAGAAGTCCAGACGTTTGCTACTATTTCAATACTGTGCTGTGGATGCATGGCCTCTAAAAGGGATACCCGATTGGGACACTTTCAACGATTTCATTATTCAAGGTGAACCCACACACCAACCGCGAATTGTTTCTACGCCTGTTCGCATGCCGGAGCCCTACTCAGAAAAGAAAGGTTCAATTTACGAAGTCCAATCTCTGCTTGAGAAAAGGATGTTTGGATAGAAGATGTGCATAAAAAATCCTCATGCATTTTCATACATGAGGATTAAAGTAGGGATATAATCAGGGGTAAGTTCAAGGTTTATAGATAGACATAAATGCCCTATCTTAATTTTCTACTGTAGTTTCTTCAGAAACCGTTGCTGTGAAACGCGGTCCATCATCAACTTCTTCAACACCTTCAACGGTCTTTATCAACGTATCAGTATCAACCTTACCTTTTTCAACTTTTAAGACAACCTTTTCATCTTTGTCTGAAATCGTCACAACTTCGGTTACACCAGCAACCTTCAAAAGTGCATCCTGCACTTTAGATGTACATGAGCTTCAGACCATACCTGTTACATTTAGACTGACTTCTTCAGTAGCAACAGTTAACGCTGCCTCTGCCTTGACAGTTTCCTGATCTGTATCATCTTTCTGTTGGTTGGCACAACCAGAAATGACTGTCAACATAGCAAGGATGACTGCTAGCATAGCAACGCTAATGGTAACTCTATTTAACATAATCAATCCTCTATTCATTATAGATTATGTAATGATGTTTGTTTACGACTATTTTCTCGACTATTACAGCGTGAAAGAGATGAAGGGCGAGAAGCCTCGCCCAATCAACGTAATCTAATTCGCAAGTGATGCCGTAAAACGAGGGTCAGCATCGTCAATAACTTTAATCAGGGCTTTGTTTGTAAGCTTGCCCTTTTCAACTTTCACGACAACTTTCTTTGTTTGTCTGGAAACGCTGACTACCTCTGCGACACCATCAACCTTAGTTAGTGCATCCTGCACTATGCCGGGACATGATCCTCAGGTCATGCCCTCAACATTAAAGGTCACTTGGCGATAGGCGGACTTTTTCGGAGTAGGGACCGAGACTTTATCTATCGGTTTTGCATCCTCCACAGCCATGCTGGTCTCTTGAGTCATTTCTGCCTCTTTACCGACCATACCACAACCCATCATAAGTGCAAAGGCAACGAAAGTAATCAGCGCAAATCTCGCGATATACATCGTTTAACCTCCTTTGTATATATACGACAATATAATATCATATTATAATTACATTTGTCAAGCATTTTTTTTAAACACTTCAAAACGATCTGTCAATTGTCGGTTGACAGACTATGTTTTGTTCCTTTTTCTTTTTCTTTCTATGTGCATCAAGGAAAGGAAAAACCTTCTGAATTCTCTCCAGCTGCTTATGAATAGCAGCAGCTTGTTCGAATTTGAGCATGGTTGATGCAGTATCGCGTTTTGCAACAAGATTGGTTTGCACCTTATCATACTCACCCTCTAATAGATTAATAATATTCATTATTATCTCTCTATAAAGTTCTTTCGTAATGAGAGCAGCACAAGGTCCAGTACAACGTTTGATATCATACTGCAAACACGTCCTATGACCAACGCGGGGTATAATGGAATCCTGACAGGTTCGTATCATAAAGATACGTTGCAAAACATCAATTGCTTCATCTGTCCATCTACGACTTGAGAGTGGGCCGAAATATCTCGCGCGGTCCGACTGTATCGCTTCAACCCGTTCAAGTCGTGGAAAATCATCTCCCATGTCTATCCTGATGTAACACGTTTTTCTACCATATTTCATCGCGGAATTATATGAGGGTTGATGCTCTAGTATTAGACGTGACTCTAAAAATAGTGCTTCCTGTTCAGACTGGCATATCTGATAATTTACCGACTCTGTCCATCTAATCAGTCTCTTGATCTTTGTACGTCGATTTTTGACATTATGCACATAAGAACGCACCCTTTTACGTAGACATTTCGCTTTACCAATATACAGAATTTTACCAGATGAACCGTGAAAAAAGTAAACACCCGGATTGGTCGGAATGTCTTGAACCATGTCCTTTGTCAGCATTACGTTGTCCTATAAGCATTTTCAAACATCAGATGTAAATGGATTGACAATCTGCATAATTTCTGATAGAATTGGAACTTGATGAGAAGAGATTCACAATCGTGCTTAGATTCAATATGCTAAGGCACTATAAAAAGACTACGTGTTTATTGGAGAAAGGTTACAAGTTTTTTCATTTGCGATTGCAGGGATGTAGATTTTGACGACAACGGAGATAGGAAAGGAGAAGACAATGGAACGGTGGGTACCATCTACTGAACAGAAAAAGAAATATGAAAATGAAGGTTATTTTATTGAGAGTAATGTAATCCCACCGGACCTTGCAGCTGAATTACGCGGTGTGATTCGGAATGTTATCATGTCACCAGAACCCGGTACAAAGGCAGATATTGACCCGATGGACCCTATGGAGGATTCACCACAAGGGAGGATTGCACGCTACCGTAAGTTGGCAAACTTCTGTGTACAATCCCCTCTAATCTGGCATAATGTGCATGGCGGAGAAAAGTTGCTAAACATTGCACGTTATTTTCTCGGGGATGATATTATTGTGAAATTCAACAGCTGTTTCCTAAAACCAGCACGCACCGGCAGTGCAACACCTTGGCATCAAGATAACGGTCTCTGGCGCGATAACGAAACTGAACCTTTCAACTTCTGGATGCCGCTTGAACCCGCAACAAGAGAAAATGGATGTATGCAATTCATACCCGGCAGCCATAAAACTGAGATTTTTGAACACGTTCTTTACCCCGATAGTATACACGGTGAACTGCCACGAGAAAGAGTTCAACAGATGCTTGAGAAGGAGGGTGTTCATCATATTGAACTGGATACAGGTGATGTTGTCTTTTGGCATAGCAGTATGTGGCACTATAGTCCGCCAAATAAAAGTGAAAAGAGTCGGATCGCTGTCGCAGGTGTCTGGACGAATCCTCAAATTGTTAAGACGACACCCCGTTTCTGGCAAAACTTTCGGTGGGTAATGAGGAGCGGTGTTGTCTCTACAAAATTTCCTCCGGAACCCTATAAAATTGAGAACCGGCAGCAACAGAAACCGAAACCGCATGTTATGGTAAAGGAATAACTGATGTCAAAACCGAACATCATCATCTACCTATCTGATGATCACGGTTGGGAGTTTCTCCGTTGTTATGGAAATCCGGATATCAGAACACCACATCTGGATCGAATTGCCTCTGAAGGAATCCGTTTTACACATGCCTTCACACCGACCCCTACTTGCACGCCTTCCCGATCAACACTTTATACAGGTCTGTATCCATCTCAACACGGGGCAATGGGTAATCATACTGCATGTCACTCCCATATTGAGACATTACCAACTGCACTTAAAAAACTCGGTTACCGTGTCGCGCTTGCAGGGAAAAAACACGTAAAACCTGATGAACTCTTCGATTTTGAGTATATTGATGCATTCCTACCGAAATCCTCAGAACACGAACGGAAGTATCGTAGAGAAGGTCTCGATACGGTACCTGTCGAACGATTCCTTGCTACGCACAAACAGGAGAATCCCGAACAACCTGTCTGCTTAATTCTTGGTGATAGCAATCCACATGTAACGTGGGAACCCAACAAGATATATAATCCCGATGCTTTACAATTGCCACCGAACATAGCGGACACACCGATCACGCGTAAAGCACTGGCAAACTACTGTCAGGATATTACGACGATGGATACACGGATCGGTGAAGTAGATAGAATCTTGGATGCACACGGATATGTGGACAATACGCTCTTTATTTATATGACTGATCACGGATCGGAATTTCCACATGCTAAATGGACACTGTATGATACAGGTATACGACTTCCATTTATTGCCCGTTGGCGTGGCGAGATTCCCGCTGGGACAGTATCAGATGCAATGATTTCACACGTTGACTTCATGCCCACACTTATTGACATTGCAGGTGGGGAACCGTTGACAAATTTGGATGGTACGAGTTTTATGTGTGTTTTGAATGGACAGCAAACAGGCTTTCGTGATAAAATATACGGTACACATACACGCGATGGAGATATGAATGTATTTCCACAACGGTGTGTAAGAAATAACCGATACAAATACATCCTAAATCTGTTACCTGAGAACATCTGGACTACACATTTTACGAAGGTTGAAGGTATACATGAAAGTCATGCGGAAGTCTGGAACAGCTGGGTAGAAAAAGCAAAGTTCGACCCTAAAACTGCTGAACTTGTCTATCTAACGCAGCACCATCCTGTTGAGGAATTGTATGATGTTATTGCTGATCCGTATGAATTAAACAACTTAGCATTCTTGGACACATCACGGACGATTCTTGAGAAAATGCGGGACGATGTTCAACAATGGATGCAATTACAAGGAGATGAAGGAACATACTAACATGAAATCTATATTTTCAAGCCAATTAGGATATAGCATCCTCATTTTGGCGATTCTTATTAGCTACGGTTGTCTGGAAAATGACCAAATTTCAGAAATTGTAAATACGCCAATTACCGAACCAGACCCTTTACCCGCAGGTGAAGGATTAGCAGTCGGAGCAACTGCACCAGATTTTACACTGCAAGATAGTGATGGTAATGACGTTTCACTCTCAGATTATGCTGGGAAAATATTAGTTATTCAGTTCTTTTCAGATACTTTCTGACCGAATTGTCAGAGGCAACTCGGTGAGTTGCAGAATGGATACACAAATATAATCAATGCAGGTGCAGTTGAATTGATCGCGATTAGTATTAATACACAGTGGGCTATATCAAGATATGTACAAAGTCATTCACCTGATTTTATAATGCTTGCTGATTCAGATTTACTTGCGATAGGTCCTTACAACGTAAAAAGCCCTGATTTACAATATGCAAATCCGACAGCTTATATTATAAATGCTGAAGGTAAAGTGGCTTGGATAGACAATGGAGCTAGATACGGTCATCGGACAACTTCATCGCAGATTGTTGCTGCGTTGAACGGATTGTAGACATTGAAATTTCGCATTTGCACTTGTTTTATATAAGGAGGGTTATCTATGACAACATCAGAAATTAAAGAAGTTGCATCTAAATACATCATCAACACGTATGGCGACAGAAGCCTTGCATTCATTAAAGGTGAAGGACCTTATCTATGGGATGCAGATGGCAAGAAATATCTGGATTTTCTTGGGGGTCTGGCAGTCAACGGATTGGGACATGCACACCCAAAAGTCGTCGCAGCAATTCGCGAACAAGCTGGGGAAGTTATACATACTTCAAACTTATACTACATAAAGCCTCAAGCAGAATTAGCAAAACTGTTAATAGAAAATTCAGATATGGATCAATGCTTCTTCTGTAATAGTGGTGCAGAAGCAAATGAAGCTGCCATCAAAATAGCACGCAAATATGCAAAAGATACTGGTAGAAAAGACTCCTACGAAATTATCACAATGGATAATTCATTTCATGGGAGAACTATGGCAACGATTACCGCAACTGCTCAACCGAAATACCATGTCGGTTTTGAACCCATGCTTGAAGGTTTCAAATACGTCCCATTTGATGACCTTGATGCTACAGAAGCTGCTATCAGTGAAAAAACATGTGCTATTTTGGTTGAACCTATTCAATCTGAAGGTGGGGTCAATATCCCAAGCGATGGATACCTGCAGGGATTGCGAGAACTCTGCGATCAACATAACCTACTACTCATCTTTGACGAAGTGCAGACTGCGATGGGAAGATTAGGTACATTCTTCGGCTACCAAAGTTACGGTGTCGTACCCGATGTAATTACGATGGCAAAAGCATTGGGGAGCGGCGTACCTATCGGGGCAATGTTAGCAAAGCAAAACGTTGCCGATAGTTTCGTACCAGGGACACATGCAGCGACTTTCGGTGGTAATTTCTTGTCAAGTGCCGCAGCTGTGGCAACAATCGAAACGATACTTGAAGAAAACCTTGCTGTAAATGCTGTCAAAATGGGAAACTATTTAGCAAGTGGACTGATGGAACTCAAAGGTAAATATCCGATAAATGAGGTGCGCGGGAAAGGTCTATTACGCGGACTTGTCATGGATGTGGATGCAAAACCACTCGCTACAAGATGTATAGAAAACGGCTTAGTTACAATATGCACAAGCGACTATGTGCTAAGATTCTTACCACCATTGAATATAAATGCTGCACACGTTGAGGAAGCAGTAGATATCGTGGAAAAATCTATGTCCGAGGTTTACTAATGAGAACTCGCCTGACAATAGGTATTTCTCTATTACCCTTGCTGTTTTTTTGTCTATGTTTTTCTATAATTGGTTGTGTTACCAAGAACCCTGGACAAGAGATACTCACAGATAAGAGTACATTTCTCTCACATCTGGATACCTTACAAGCAAGATACGATCTAACAAGCACGTTGAAAACAAAGGAGATGAGGGTTACCATTCAAGAAGCAGATCAGGAGCCTGATGAACTTCGCGAATTGCTTTGGTACAAGAAAACTGACGATGGTGCTAATCTATTACACATTCAAGCATTGGGTGCTTTCAACGATCCAAGAGCAGTGGCAATTGCGAATAGAGATCAGTTCTTACTTGTTTTGGTAGAAGAACAGGAAGGATACTTAGGCGAATTATCTGATGGTGTATTACGTAAGATTTTTGGTATAGATTTACGCGTTTCAGATGTCCTCAGTGCCATCTTCGCTAATCCTTTCCTTGATGGACGTACTGAAAAAATAAAAGTAAAAGGTTCTGGAAATAAATTCATCGTTACACGTCCAGGTGTGGAAGTTGGACATACTGAGACCATCGTTATGTTGATACATGGGAATGAACCGCAGATCACTGAATGGCGTATCGTTGATGAACAAGGTGTTCTTCAACAAAGTGCGTTTTTCTCTGACTACCGTGTAGTTGATGGTATACTCAGACCCCATAAGGTAGAAATCCAACGTGCACCAGAACAGACAAGGGTTGTCGTAAAAATCGGACGAGTGGAACTAAACGGTGAAATTAAAGACAGTAAGTTTGAACTTGACCCTATTATAAATTCAGGCATTGAGATTCTTCCGTTTTCAGAACTACCGGCATTAGATGATAGTTAATGAGGCAACTAAGAACCTTACGGATCAAAGCACATGCAAAAATAAACCTATTCCTCAACGTTGTTGGCAAACGCGAAGATGGATACCACAACCTTGAGACAGTTTTCCAGTCCATTGACTTGCATGATGAGATCATACTACGCGAACGAGACAAAAAAGGTGTGGTAATTCAGTGCGACCATCCCGATGTGCCATCTGATTCAAGCAACCTTGCTTATGCAGCTGCACAAGCAATAAGTAACAGTGTGGATGGTATGGGGGGACTTGAGATAAGGATTGAGAAACGTATTCCTGTTGCAGCAGGACTCGGTGGCGGGAGTGCAAACGCCGCTGCAGTTCTTTACGGAATTAATGAACTGTTTTCATTGGAAATAATGCAAAGTACCTTGATGCGAATTGGAAGGGATTTAGGTGCTGATGTCCCGTTCTGTCTAATCGGGGGCACAGCATTCGGAACAGGAATTGGGAACATTTTAACACCTCTTTCACCATTGACAGATGTGCCATTCATACTAATTAATCCCGGCATTTCTGTTTCTACTTCTGACATATTTCGCAATTTGCATATTCCCTTGACAAAGCGAGCAAAAGAGAGTATAATTATTAGAAATTGTGTTGAGAAACGTGATACTGTTGGGATTGGAAAAAACTTGTATAACTATCTTGAAATACCGGTTTTTTCAAAACATCCTGAACTGTCTGAAATAAAATCCCATCTGTCTATGCAAGTTGGGACTTTGGGCGCGTTGATGAGCGGGAGTGGTGCTACAATATTTGCCTTGATGCAAAACGCTGATTCTGCACAACGTTGCCAATCACACTTCAAAAACACTTATAGTTTATGCATGACCACCAAAACATGTCCACGTGGTGTGCAGATTGACAATTGAAGGGCGGTGGCCAAGCGGTAAGGCACAGGTCTTTGGAACCTGCATGCGTAGGTTCGAATCCTACCCGCCCTGTCCCACTTATGTAAAAGGTTTAGATGAAACATGCAACAAGCAAAATTAGATATTCAACCAAGGAATATGTTTGGCAAACAGAATGCTCGTGCAATGCGACGTGCAGGTGATATCCCAGCCGTTGTATACGGACGGAAAAAGGATGTTGTCGCGCTCCGAATCAATGAACGCTTGTTCAAACAGTTCCTTAGAACCTATGGTGAAAATGTCATCATAAATATGGAAATAAATGAAGGTGAACCTGAACCTGTCATTATAAAAGAGATACAACGAGACCCGGTTGAAAAACAGATGCTCCTTCACGCGGATTTCATCAGAATCTCTTTAGATGAACCTGTGACTTCTACCGTCCCAATCATATTAGTCGGCACACCCGCTGGCGCACAGCATGGTGGTGTAATTGAATTTCCTCTCAGAAATATGACACTGAATTGCCTTCCAGCAATAATGCCGAATGACATTACTGTTGATGTGACGAACATGGAAGTAGGCGATATTATATATGTTCAGGATATTGAACTTGATGATGAAGTTGAAGTATTGGATGAACTTAACCGTATGATCGTCTCAGTCGCACAACCGCGTGTCATTATAGAAGAAGTTGAAGAACCTGAGGAAGGTGAAGAAGGCGAGGAAGGTGAAGAAGGTGAAGCAACTGATGAGGATACTGACGAAACTGCAGAAGATGAACGGACAGAACCCGAAGTAATTTCACGAAGACGGGGTAACGAAGAAGACGCGGAATAACTATAATATGTGGTTACGCCGATATAGGTCTATTTCAGTTTTCATATCCACTATTTTTCTCTTTTTACTAACGCACGGTATGGTACAAGCTGCTACCGTGCGTTTTGTTGATAAGGAAGGAAATACGCTTGCCGAAGTAGAGTACACACTGTATCAACAAGCAATCTACATCCCTGTTGAAGAACTCAACGATATCTTTAAGTCTGATGTCTCCCCATTATACGATAGACCCAGGAAACAACTTACGATAAAACTGAAAGAAAGAGAATTGGTGTTGCTTATGGGGAGAAACACCGTAAAGGTCCCCGCAGATAATCAGACGCTTACACTCTCCCTACCACCCCGTGCAATTGATGGGAAACCGATGTTACCCATCATTTTTTTTACCGAAATCCTGCCAAGTATTGATGATGTTGAAGTACTCTACAACCCAAATCTCCAACGGATTCGGTTCATGCCTAAGACAGCTTGGATACCAGACCCTGATGATGAAACACAAGAATGGACAATCGTCATAGACCCTGGACACGGTGGACAGGAAGACATTGGTTGTAAAGCACAGAGTGGATTGCTCGAAAAGGATGTTGTTCTAAATGTTGGAAGAGAAATTCAGAAACTTAGCAAACAATACGGATACAAAATTCATCTTACACGCGAGAGTGATGTTGAGAAAACACGTATACAACGCGTCCAATCTTCAAATCGGATTAGAGGAAATCTTTTCCTAAGTCTACATTGCAATGCCTCATTTTCAAAAAAGCGGAATGGTATGCATATTTTTATCAATAATCCGAACGGTATGCTCCGTTTTAGAACACTGACTATGCCGTCATTTGGTAAGAACAAGCTCAACCTTAGAACACAATCCAACTTTCTGACGCAGAGCAAGGAATTTGGCACAATCCTTCAAAAAGAGATGAATTTTATGACAGAAAAACCTATACCGATTTCTGAATTACCATTGATTGCGTTGGATGAAATATATATGCCTGCAATCTTATTAGAGTTGGGATATCTGACGAATAACAACGATGCATCACTGTTAGCAGACCACAATCATATCAAAGAGCTTGCAACCGCCATTACACGCGCACTACATACCTACACAATGAAATCTTCACAATCCTCTGATATGACTGACGCTAATCAACAAGAATGATGCTGTATCTCAATAGTAGATTCTAAATGTCTGGAGCAAAGAGTGAGTTTAGTAAGACGAGTTTTACGTTCAAGACTATTCCTGATATGGGGTTTCACATTAGTTGGGATCATAATTGCACTTGCTGTCACACTTCTTCTAATCGCGAAATCTAAGCAGACAGAAATCAGTAAAGCACCACCTAAACTCCCAGAGTCAAAAAATCAATCTGACGTAAGGCTTCAAACTGAACAGGTTAATATTTTTCTTCTTGATCCAGAATCACTTGAAGTCAAACCTATAAAAGTAGAAGTCCAGTTGAGTCGTGAGCCAATTGATAGGTTGAAAAGTATTGTTGATACACTAACAAAGGAAACACCTACTAACTATAGAAACCCAATCCCACGCGGAACAGTTCTGAACGAAGTTTTTATTGATACGCAAAAAACAGTGTATCTTGACTTTTCACATCATCTGACAGATGGACATATCGGCGGAACAATGGCAGAATATATTACAATTTCAGCAATACTCAAAACAGTCTTTGATAATTTCCCTGATGAAATCAGACATATTCAGTTACTTGTTGAGGGGCAAGAGATAGAGACACTCACTGGTCATGTCAATCTTTCAGCACCTATGCGATTTTGACGCTACCAATTTGTTCTATGATGTAAATATAGGAAGCACTCTGTGAAACTCATCGTCGGATTAGGCAATCCTGGAATTCGATATGAAAAAACAAAACACAATATCGGTTTTCGTGTAGTTGACGCGATCTATGATAAAATTCAATCGAAACAGAATCATGCCACATCCACTGCAAAAGTCAATTCTATATATAATTAACAAATAGTCCAAAAAAAGTGGAAAAACGCAGATATTATACTTGAAAAACAGATGAATTACA
>VXOP01000149.1 GCA_009839975.1 Candidatus Poribacteria bacterium | reverse complement strand
CCGTAAATTAAAATAATCCTGCGGAGATAATTCACAACATTCTCCGAAAATAATGTACTTTCTCACAATCTCAATTGGTGATAGATCATTTTCTAAGTCTCTCTTAATCTCCTCAAGTCTTTCCTCGACTCTATTATTCATCAGATTTGTTCCTTAGAAAGAATTAACCGCAAAATAGTGTCTCAATCATAAAAATTTGCGTAGAATCTCGTTTCAACTCTGAAATCTTGTCAAAATCTTGCATTGCACATTCTAACTTGTCCATTCGCAAGTAGGTCATAGCCCGTTCAAAGTAAGCCTCTGTAAAGGTTGGGACTAGTTCTATTGCCACAGTAAAGTCTACTATGGCTTTAATATACTCACCTATTTTAACATAAATCTCACCCCGTTCAAAATAGGTTTCTGCATCATAGGGTCGTAGTTCAATTTCCTTGCTAAATCCTTCAATTGCCTTGTCATACTCACCTTGTTCACTGTAAAGGGTCGCGCAAAAACCCCACGCATCTGCATGTTCAGGGTCCAGTTTTATTGCCATACTAAAGTCTGCGATTGCCTTGTCATATTTACCGGCCTCATCGTATAGTTTTCCCCGCGTATAATATGCTTCAGCGTCTTTTTGGTTGAGTTCTATTGCTTGGGTATAATCTGCTATGGCTTTGTCAAAACCACAATCTTTGAAGTGAGTTTTTGCACGGTAATGGTAGTCTTCAGCAACTGCTTCATCTTCAGTTTGATTTTCGTAATAATCAATGACCTTTTGCACGCGTTCCTCATCCCAGCCAGGGGGATATTCATTCTGTTTCATCGTCTACCTTTTCGTTGTTGTCGGTGGTGTTAAAGCGGATATGCATTTACTGTTTCTTGAATTAGTATCCGCGCCTCACTTCTTTTGTACAGAAACATAAAATAAGTATAGCATAACACACATCACATCGCAAATTGTTCTGTATAGCAAACAATAGTTTCCCGAAAATCCCATCAGTAAGGTAGTCGGTATAGGAAAGAGTATCGTCATTTGGTAGGGTGATTGGAAAGGTATCTAACCGACATTACTCTTTTTCATATCGTAAAGTTTTCCACGCGCATAATAGGCATCAACATCTTGTGGATTGAGTTCTATCGCCTTGGTATAATCCTCAATAGCCTTGTCAAAATCAGTTTTTTTCAGGTGTGCTTTTGCGCGATGGCTATATGCTTCAGCACAATCAGGTCTGAGTTTTATCACTTCACTGTAATCTGCGATGGCTTTATCATATTCTCCGATGTAACTATATGCATTGCCGCGTTTAATGTAGTCTTCAACTATTCTTGGATTTAAGGTCAAACTTGTGGTGTATAGTTTAATGTATTCCTTAGCCTCATCAGTATTTGTAATCCGACCTTGAGCATGACCTCCGTTAAGCTCTTGGCAGATTCTAATAAACCCTATCAATCCAGCAACACCGAGTTTATTGATAAGAACTTGATTCCCGATTTCAAGTATCTCAATATCTGTCATTTTTTGGATTTCTTTCTGAGGCATAGCAAATCTTTCAGCGCGTGCGCGTTCTTCTGCTTCTCTTACCGCACGTCTGTCTTGGATACGTTCTACAATTGTGTCAATATCTCCCTGATTTGCTAACAATTTATGGCGATCAACGGAGTAGTCACCCTTACCTGGTTTGCATTGGCGAATAAACCGCTCGACCTGATCGGCACCAAGTTTATCCGCAAGTACCTTTTGACCGAGTTCATATAGTTCTTTATCAGTCATCTCAAGTATGTTCATTTTTAACCCATCAAAATCATACTATAAGGTAGCTTATAACCCCTTGATTTGAATTCTTAGTCCATACATAAGTATAACACACCACACATAACATCGCAAATTGCTTGTATAAAAAGGGTGTGTAAATATTTCGTCTCCATAATCGTCAATTTAAGAAAATAAATCCGATCTATTAGTGTCCTCAGTCCCGTAGGGACGACATGTTTATAGATCATGATTGAACACCCGCTCTTTAGTCCCGTAGGGACGATATGTACAAAATAAGACAATTACATAAACATATCGTCCCTACCAAATCAACGCCAAATGCGCGTTTGGCATTTGGCGGGACTAAAGAGGGTGGCGTAAACGTATATCTATAAACATATCGTCCCTACGGGACTGGAGAAACTCTCTGTATTGCTACTATAAAAAACGGACACATAAAATACAAAAATATGCTATACTGCAAAAAATCGAAGTCTAAACGTTCAACATTTTTAGCTGAGGTATAGATTATGTTCCCAACTATTGAAGCAAAAACAAATATCCAAACACCGCCAGAATGGGCAGTGCTTGAACGTGAACTGATTGATAAAATCAATGATGCGGCACCAAGGGTTCTGAAAAAATATACACGTCCTGATGGAACGTTGTATTGGCCAAACCATCCAGAATTTCAGAGTTTTGATGGATTAGATGATGCTTATGAAAGTTTCCATAATTGGCCCCTCTTCTATATGCTGGGTGGAGATGCACAGTTCCTGGTAGATGCACAAAACGAATTTGAAGTTATCACGATAGATATGACAAACTACGGATCAGGACACGACTATCCGATGGTCTATAAGGAGTATCAACCGGGATACGACTGGTTTCACCAAAGCGAAGGGAACTATCTGTTTTACATGTTGTGTATGGCGGATCCTTCACATGCACTGAACGTTGAACGCGCCAAACGATTTGCCGGTTTCTTTATGAACGAAGACCCTGAGGCACAGAACTACGACCCAGAACACAAGATCATCAAGTGTGTAATGAATGGCAGTAAGGGACCAGCATTTTGGATACTTGAAAGAGAATCCTTCTATCCCCCGAATGGGTACAACCTACCGTTCATTGATGTCCCAGGCTGCACAAGTCGTGAAGAGGTTCTAGAAAGTGATGAAAAGCGAGATCTGATGGGACGTGTAATCTATGAACGACAAGGAAAAGGTGATGCAGTCGGAAATCTTGCTGCCACTACACTCGCTGCCAACGCTTATATGCTTACAGGGGACGATAAATACAAAGTTTGGGTTCAGGAATATGTTGACGCATGGATAGATCGTACAGAGCAGAACGGTGGAATCGTGCCAGATAACGTTGGACTATCGGGTATAATCGGAGAACACATTGCGGGTAAGTGGTATGGTGCGCGCTACGGTTGGAGTCATCCGCACGGATGGCATAGTGTCGGTCAGGCTGTCAGCGTTGCTGGACAGAATGCTGCACTCCTTCACGGAGATTTGACATACATGGACTTCCCGCGCTCACAGATTGATGTTCTCATACAACGAGGAATTGAGCATAACGATCAACTCTATGTACCACAGAAGTATGGTGATCCTGGAATGGGGAATTATGTGCCTGGACCGTGGCTGCAATATCCGATAAAAAATGAGGATGGCACTGCTTTGCAGATTGATGGTTGGTTTGAATTTATGCCGATGCATCCGTCCGATGTCGCACATCTGTGGGGAATGTCAATGCAGGATGAAGATCAAGGCCGTGCGGTGCAGATCGCAAGGAAAGTAGGTTCAAAGTTCGACATCAATGCATGGCATCACACGAAGGACCAAGGTGGACGTGATGGTGGATGGTTAGCATATATGCGGGGAGATTTTCCTGAATATCCTGTTTCAATCCTAAATCATAACCTCTCTCAAGTTCAACAACGACTCAACTTCATGGAAAATGACGATGAAGATCCTGCGGGATATGGAGACGCATATTTCCAAAGACGAAATCCTGTTACATGTGAAGGCTTAGTTGAACTCACCTGTGGTGGTCCATTGCCACATTATAATGGTGGACTGTTTGTAACACGCATACGGCATTATGATCCACAAGAGAAACGACCTGGACTTCCTGTAGATGTTGCTGCATTAGTTACGAAACTGACTGATGATACTACGGAATTGGAGTTAGTAAACCTGAACGCGAATGAAGCACGCGATATAATTATACAGGCAGGATCAATGGGTGAGCACAATTTCACAACGGCACGTTCCAAAGATGGTGATGGTGAGAACACCGTTGCAGTGGATGGGTCATATCTTCAAGTTTATCTGCCACCGAACACACAAATTGCTTTAGAGGTGGGAATGGAACGATTTGTCAATGCACCATCGTATCAGCAACCGTGGTAGGACAATGCATCGTAACTGGAGACAAAGATTATGACAATAGAGAGATTCCTGACAGCAGAACAGAGTGTTGCACAGCTACTGAAAACAACACCACCACTCTATTTCAACGGTACAACAAAAGCTGACTGGAAAACGTGGCGTAAACAATTCAGACGACACATGCGTCAACACTTAGGTCCAAAACCTGATCCGGTACCTTTGGATGTAGAAACCTTAGAGCAAATACAACACGATGGTTATACTCGTGAGAAGATCATTTTCAATCCAGATGCCTTCTCATCAATCCCTGCTTATGTATTGATACCTGACGGTGCAAATGCGGACAACCCAGCACCAGCAGTATTATGCGCGCATGGACATGGTGTTGGCAAAGATGGTGCTGTCGGTATTGTGGAGGACTATCAGAAACAGTATGCTGTGGAACTTGCTAAACGAGGGTTTGTTACGATAGCACCAGATTGGCGTTGCTTCGGTGAACGATTAGATAGAGATGAATGGGTGCGTCGCCCAGGTAGAGATGGATGTAACGCTGCCTATCTTGCACTCGGATATTTTGGTTATCAATTACTGCAACTCAATATTTCAGATGGACAACGGTGCTTGGATTATCTGCAGTCCCGTCCCGAAGTAGACGGTACGCGATTAGGGTGTATGGGATGTTCGTTTGGTGGCACGATGACAACCTATATTGCTGCTTCTGATCGACGGATTAAGGCTGCTGTTATCGTATGCTATCTCAGTACATTGACAGACGCTTTAGGGGACCGTGGACGTGCAAATACATGCGGCTCACAGTTCATGTTCGGACTCCGTGCAGCAGGCGATATTGCGGATGTTGCTGGACTTATCGCGCCGCGTTCGTGTATGGTGCAAGTTGGTTCAGACGATAGGTGTTTTATCGAATCTGATGCTTTGGCATCGTTTGAGCATCTTGAAAAGATCTATACAGCATGCGGGAAACCTGCTCGCTTAGTGTTAGACCATTTTCAAGGTGGACATGAGATTGATTTGGAGACTGGGATTGCGTTTTTGGAGGAGCGGTTGTGAGATGTAATATCATGATTGAAGTATACCTTGAACTAAACAGCAACCACTCGCTGTTGTCCTTCTCTATTTTCTGAAGGAATAACCCGGATCTCAATACTGCTATACTTCAAACAAACGCAAATAATCGTCAAGTGTTTCAACCCTACGAATACATGTAAGTTTATCGCCATCAACGAGATATTCTGGTGGACGCATCTTCAGGTTATAATTAGAACTCATGGCGTGGCAGTATGCACCCGCATCACAGACAACAAGTCCTGTTCTCTCTGAAGGTGTCGGTAATTCCCGTTCCTTTCCAAGAAAATCAGCAGATTCACAGACAGGACCAACGATGTCATAGGTCTCAGTCTTCCCATTGACAGGTTCAATAAATTCAATATGCTGGTACGCAGCGTATAGACTCGGGCGGATGAGCTCTGCCATACTGCCATCGGTAACGATGAAATGTTTGTTGCCATTTGTCTTGACACCTGTGACACGATTGACAAAAACTGCCGCATTTCCGACGATGGAACGTCCCGGTTCAATAATCAACGTTATGTCATCTGTGAGTAGACCGCGAATTGAATCTATGAGATCTGTCGGTGTAGGTATATCTTCACCCGAACGTTCATAGTCAATACCCAACCCGCCGCCAATGTTGAGATAGTGTGCCTCAGAACCTTCCGCTTGAATGGAACGTAGGAAATCGAGCATAATCTCTGTAGCATCTCGGAAAATACGCACCTTTTTAATCGTTGAACCCAAATGGCAGTGAACACCGACTAAATTCAATTGAGCATCTCTACGAATTTCATCTAAAAACCAGTTGAGACGTTCATTGCGTATACCGAATTTGGAATCTTTCATGCCTGTAGAGATGTATGGGTGCACTTCAGGGTCTACATCGGGATTGATGCGGATAAGCACATTGGCAGGTTTGTTAAGGTCTTTTGCGGTCTGCTGAATATGCCGCAAATCAAATTCGCTGTCAATGTTAATTAGCACGTCGTGTTCAACTGCAAGTTTGAGTTCAGCGAGTGTTTTACCGTTACCGTTTAGGATAGTTCGCTTCAGGTCAAATCCCGCTGCAAGCGATAGTAGCAATTCATTTCCACTTACAAGTACCGCACCACTACCCAGTGCGCTGAGGTGTTTGAGAAGGTGAAGGTTGTTATTTGCTTTTACGGCATAACCGATGAATCCGTTTATGCCATCAAGTGCGTTCTGATATGCAGCATAGTTTGCCTCAAGCTGCGCGAGACTGTAAAGATAGAAAGGACTATAGGGTACTTCTTCTTGTATGTCTTTTACTTTCAAATCTTCACAGTAGAGATAGCCATCATTATAGTGAAAACTCATTATATTTAAATCTACTCCTATTCTCCAATGATTTCTTCTTGGGTCTTGTAATATTCCCGTTTGTGCCAATCGTCTTCCCACAGGTTAAATGACCCTTCGCGATAGGGATTTTGTGCGATCAGATCCTCATTCAGTTCCATCCCCAATCCTGGTCCATCAGGTAGACTAAAGTATCCATCTATTACCTCAGGACAACCGGTTGCAGCCTCTTTAACCCAAGCTTCAGAAAAGTCGTTAAAATGCTCTTGAATCTTGAAGTTCGTCGTGCAGGCAGCGAAGTGCAAGGCGGTAGCAGTAGAGACTGGACCGCCAACATTATGCGGAGCAACTGTCATATAGCACATATCCCCCATTGCTGCGATCTTTTTGGTCTCCAAGAAGCCACCTGTCTGCGTGATGTCAGGTTGTAGAATATCCGCAGCTTGAAGGTTAATCAACTCACGATATTCATACTTGTTGTGAAGTCGTTCCCCTGTGGCAACAGGTAAGTTGATACTATCAGCTGCTTTTGCAAGGGCAGCAATGTTATCAGGTGGCACAGGTTCCTCAACCCAACTCGGTTTGTATTGCTCCAATTCAGCGGCAATTTCTATAGCAGTATATGGACTAAACCTACCGTGCATCTCAACGAGTATTTCCACATCAGGTCCCACAGCATCTCGCACAGCTTCCACAAGGGAAACAGATTTCAACTTTTCTTCGTAAGAAAGTTCATAATAGCCAGCACCGAAAGGGTCAAATTTTAGAGCTTTATATCCTTTCTCCAGAACTTTTTTTGCAGCAGCGTGAAATTCTTCAGGTGTTCGTTCGACGCGATACCAACCGTTAGCGTAGGCTTTGATGTTATCTCTGCATGCACCACCGAGTAACCTATAGACGGGTTGATTTAGTGCTTTACCAATAATATCCCAACACGCAATTTCAATGACGCTGATACCTGTCGCAACGATTTCACCTGCACGTCCGTAGTCGTCACGGAACATACGTTGATACAGGTCTTCCGTATTGAAGGGATCGCTTCCGATGACATGTCTTCTTTTTGCACCGTCAATATAAGCCACAAGTGCATCCGTGCGATTGTTCATACGCACTTCGCTGATACCGGTTAAACCTTCATCCGTTTCAACTTTAACGAAAGTAAGATTTCGCCAACTGGTCCCCATCACAAGCGTAATAACATCAGTAATTTTCATAGTTAAGTCCTTGCCTCCAGTTCAGTTACACGTCGTTGTCCGCTTCCTTGTTGCGGTGCTTGTTCAATTGTGGGTGCTTCCTCACCTGCCGCAACCATGCGTCGAATGAGCCGTTCCCGCATTGTTTCGGCGACATTCTCATGGGATTTGAGACCGATAAGATTTCGGAGTTCATAAGGGTCTGCCTGTAGGTCATAGAGATACTGTTCAACATACACATCAGAGCCAGCACCACCTCTACCACTACCTTTCGGTGCATCAACGCAGTATTTCCAACGTTGTGTCCTGACAGCACGCCCGACCTGTGCTTCACTAATCTGGACGAATACCTCCTCTTGCCAATCATCAGACTCACCCCGTAGCAGTGGTAATATAGAATTACCCTGCATCTCATCAGGAACATCTAATCCAGCTGCATCCAGTAGTGTCGGTGGAAGGTCTACGAGACTGACAAGCTGCTGAATCTGTCCTCCTCCCAGGAATCCTGGTCCGTGTAAAGCAGTCGGTACACGGATAGAACTTTCATGACAAGAACGTTTGTATTCGCTGTTGCGTGTTTTGAAATGACACCCATGGTCAGATGTAAATAAGATGATTGTATTGTCAAGTAGATCAAGACTCTTTAGCGCGTCTAAGAGTCTCCCGAGTGCTTCATCCAATCTCTTGACCATGCCGTAGTAGCCACCTAAGTGTTGGTGTGTTGACCCACCCAGTGCAGCGAGATCAGGTGGTATCCACTTCCCCGTATACCTTTCCCGATACCCATCTGGTGGTGGATAATCGTCCAAATGGTTCTGATGATGCGGTTCAATGTATGATGTGAACAGGTAAAATGGATCCGACTTTTGCTGGTCAACATAACGTATGACTGCATCCGTTAATGCGTCCACTCTGTATCCCGGCAGGTCTACTGGATTGTTGTCGTTGTCAAATAGTCTTGTCTGGTATGCGTCAGAAGTCATTTCTAACACATTTGACGCTAACCAATAATCATACCCACCGCGATTCTCTTCTGGGACAGCACCTGTGCTGCCAGTGTGTAGATGCCACTTTCCGATGTATCCTGTATTGTAGCCAGCGTCTCCGAAGTGATGTGCCAACGTCCTGAGTTCGGGAGCTAATGGAATGCCGTTTCGGTAACATCCTGTGCGGGTAGCGTAAAGACCGGTCTGTAAGCATGAACGTGCGGGTCCACATACAGGTTGGCATGTAAATGAACGATGAACATGCGTTCCACGTTGTGCCATTCGGTCAAAGTTTGGCATCAGGTCGAGTGGATTACCGTGTAGACCGGAAGTGTCCCACCGTTGTTGGTCGGTGAAGAATACGATTACATTCGGTTGATTCGTGTCTGATTGGGGCATTTCTATATTTTGTCCTTATTTCAGTTAAGATTTCTGTAGATATTTTAATGGATTCTTGCATGTAAGTCAATTAGAAAACCTTCTCAATATATGCAACTGATGCTATAATGTCGTCAAAAATGTCGGGGTGCAATATCATGAAAATCACAGATATAGAATATAGAACAGTGTCTATCCCATTTCATCCTATAATTCAAGAATACTTCGGTATGGAATATCCAACTACCATAGTTTGGGTACATACAGATGAAGGATTAACCGGTTTAGGTGAAAGTAATTCATCACACGGGTCAAACATCACTGACAGTGCTGACAGTATTGCTGAACGTTATATCGGTAAGAGTATATGGGAATTTGATTTATCTACAGAGGGTTTTACGTTTCAGAGTGCATTATATGATCTGGCAGGACAGGCATTAGGTGTTCCCGCATATAAACTCATCGGTGCTAAACATAGAGATAACGTTGAACTTGCTTACTGGTCACCTCCGATGCCACCTAAAGAAACAGCTGCAGAAGCAGAACGCGCTGCAAACTTAGGATTCCGTGTGCATAAATTGAAAGCACGGAGTGCAACTATCGTAGAAACCGCACGGTTAATACAAGAAGTGTGTGGACCAGATTTTCAGATTCGAGTTGACCCGAACACAGAATTTGGTGATTTAGAAACAGGTATACGACTTGCTGACGAGTTATTACCGTATAACATTGAAGTCTATGAAGATCCGATCAAGTTTGAAGACCTTTCATGGTATCGTCAACTACGCGAAAAGACGGATGTTCCTGTTGCCAGACATATTGCAGGATCAGCAGAAATTCTAAAGAATATCCGTGCGGATGCAGTGGACGCTGTGAACACATTTGGTAATGTAGACGGACTACGTAAGAGTGCTGCGGTTGCAGAAGCAGCAGATTTGCCGATTTGGGTACAGGTCTTTGCCTTCGGTTCCTGTGTAGCATCAACATTTGCTGCACACATGGTGTGTACTATTCCAAATTGTACGATGCCGATTGATGAACTGCCACACATCCGGGTTGATGACTTATCTGGAGGGAGTATGGATCTTTCCAACGGTGCTATTAACTTAACTGACGAACCCGGTTTAGGGATTAGTTTGGATATGGATGCGGTGGAAAGGTATCGCATCCGTTGAATTAAGGTTTAGTCCGTTGACACCTGTGTATATCCTTTGGGTAAAGGTTTGTCTCCTACGAGTGCTGTTTTAAGAGGACGGACATGTCGGCAGCTGCCGCGGTGTGTGAAACCGGGACAATCGCAGTTGATGTCAGAACCGACGACCTCTAATGTGTAATACTTACCTTTCTGTGATGCACTTTCAGCTTGATAGACTGTTCGTTCGGGACCAGATAGAACCTGTGCTAAAATACGGATGGCTTCTTCAGAATAAGGACGAATTTGCTGCTTTGTTGCTTCTTTTAGGTTTGAGGCGTTTTCTTCAAGGTAAGCATCTCCCGCTTTCTGAAGCACATCTTGTAGTTCAATTCTCTCAAAGTCTGACGACTCAACAGCAATAACTTGCATCATTCTCTTTAGTTCGCTGAGGACATCTAATTGCAGATTCGCTTCGCTGTCAGACAACAATATAGAACCTTCAACGATAGACTCCATCAGTGCTGCTTTTGTTTCCAAAACAGTTTTTACGAATGAATCGATTGTCCCGTTCGCGATCATATAGGTTACATTGACCGTACCTGTCTGTCCAATACGATAGGCGCGATCCTCTGCTTGCCAATGGTTTGCTGGCACCCAATCTAAGTCGTTGAAGACAACTTGACGTGCTGCCGTGAGATTAATACCAACACCTGCAATGTGCATGTTAGCAACAAATACTCTGATATTATCATCGTTCTGGAATTTGTCCACTCTATCTTGTCTGGCATGTGTGGGGACGTTCCCCGATACATAAACTGCTCTATCCTTGAAATGTTTACGAAAACGTTCCATCGTATTCAGAAAAGACGTAAAGATAATTACCTTCTCTCCCTGTTCCAGCGCATTTTCAACGAACCTAATAGTATGTTTGCATTTGATGAAGGCAATTGCTCTACGGACTTGGGTTACTCTTCCCATGGCATTTCCTAAGTCTGTTGCATCTATGGATTCATCCAAGTCATCTTGCTCTTCTGCTGACATTTCAAGTGCTGATGTTTCATCTAATACTTCTATCAAGTCTACCTTTGAAAAGACTTCTCTGAGAATGTTATTATAATGGTCTATCGCAAAGGGGTGGAGTTCAACGTCAAACCATGTGCGTACTTTGGGAGGTAAATCTAATACTTCATCCTTTGTTCTACGTAGCATGACACCGTGTAGCTGAACGGTGAGTTCTTCAAGATTTGATGCACCATCCGCCACCCAACCGAAATCACCTTTATATGCTTCACAGTACCGTTTCGCAAAACTAAGAAAACTCTTTCCGAGAGGATGTGCAAGCAGCTGTAGGAGTGGGAAGAGGTCGCGTGGACGGTTCGTCATGGGAGTTCCAGTCAGGGCATGGACAACAGGATTGTTATCTATCGTTTGAACCAGTTTTGCAGCGTTCCGGCTTCGCTGGCTCTGATGATTTTTTAGATAGTGTGCTTCATCAAAAACTACGCCTCTCCAGTCATACTCAAGGAGTGTCTCTAAGTTCTTGCCAAGGAGTTCATAGTTGATGATAACCCAATCATTGTGATCTTTAATTGGAAGCGGGGCGGGACCAACGACAGCAGGTTCAGCGTTTGGTAAGACAATTTTTATTTCGCGTTCCCAATTGCGTTTGATAGATGCGGGACAAATAACCAGATAGGGACCTTCGTCTTCCGCTTCAACCATAGCAAGGACAGATTGACGGGTTTTACCTAATCCCATATCATCTGCAAGAAGCGCACGACGTCGACCTAATAGAAATGCAATCCCTTCTATCTGATGTGGGAATAAACCTTGTGAGATTTCTTCCGCACGCTTGATGACGGCTTGCTCCATACAGTGTTCCTTGCATTAGATGATATTATAACCAGACATCCTATCTATCTACGAGCCAAAAATCACCGTTACTGACAGTAGCAAGCTGTCTCAACATCACTGCACCTGGAAAATCGGGAGCCATACCTATTCCCATGGCGAAAATGCGTCCATTTCCCTTAGCATGGTCACCTACCAAAGAGAGGTCTGGTCCTGAAATGCTTGTCGGAATCCCATCACTGAACAGCACAACGATAGTAGGAGATGACTTTGATATATCTGTAAGAGTTGTCAGCATATCGTGGTCAGTACCTTTTTTGTGGATTTGCGTCTTGATGTTTGCTAAGTATGCTGAGGACGCATCTACTGCTGAATCGGATACACCTACAAATTCATTCTGATAGTAGACTAACTCCGTGCTATATGCAACGATGTTAAACGTATCGTGGGTTTCCAGGAAGGTTAGTGAATCCCGGATGATGTCAACAACTTTTTTCAACTTCCTTTCAGGCAGGTTCTGCATACTGTTGGATAGGTCTATACAGTAGACAATTCTCTGTGGTCCCTCTTGTGCTTCAATGAACTTTACTAACCTGCTTTTTTTGCGTTCCGGTGCTTTTTTCTCTTTCTTGATAGGTTGTTCTACGACACGTTGAATACGGGGTGCTTCAGTAATCTCAATAGAGGCAGGTCCAGTGACAATACCCTCATTCAAATTCACTTTTTCGAAGGGTTCAAACGGTGTCGGTTCTGCAGCGGAAACCACACCTCGATGTGAGGTCGGTTGATTGCTTGTCAGTATTTTTAGATTGGGTTGGCTCGTGTTTTGGGTAGTCTCGCGACGGATCTGGGTGCGTTTCGGGGGTATAATACGTTTGGTCTTCTGTTCCTCAACAGCAGTAAATATCGCATCCATGCTGTCTATGTGATTACTTGGTGCAACACCGAACCAGAAATAGAAGCCGATAATACCGATGATGAGGTGTATTGCAACTGAGATGAGCAGAAATTTACTGGATTTGTATTTCATCTGTTATCCTGTGAATTCATTAGATCAGAAATTGATATTGGTCAACCGATCATAACCTCGATCCTTAAAGAATTCTGTAAAATCGGATGTAGTTGAAGGAAATTCAATCTTGATTTCATTGGCTAGTTTTTTCAAGATTTTATTTCCCACTAATTCCGCCGATTGTCCGCGTAGAGCTTTTTCATACCACTTGATAAGTTCATTCTCCGAAATCACGCTTTGAATCCTATTTGCGCTTCCAAGTTGTTTCAGAACAGACACTAGTACATCTTTCTCAGATTCCTTGCAAACTATTATAATACGGTCAGCAGAGACTGAGCTATTTATATCCTCTATAATCTTTCGTGTCAGTGATACATGTTTTATTTGAATTGCTACACCAAAATTTCCCCACATGTCAAGTCCTCTATCTGCAGCATTTGTAACACCTACTCGATAAACCTTCGCAGCCTGATATAATTCAGGTGTTTCTTTTGACAAACCTAAAACTTTTTCAGTAAAATCGGAAAATTCATTGAGTATAGTATTGTTGATATTATCTATGCGTACTCCTGCATTGACTTTTAATATTTCCAGCAGTGTTGAAAATAATGCATAAACTACCATTTCATATATTTTGTCAATACTTCTTGCAAGTCCAGGATTCTGAGTAAAATTGTTTATGAAATTCCGCAACGCAAAAGACTTACTATCGGTCTTTAGAACATAGGATAGTGCAGCGGACATTTGGGACAGTCTTTGTTTCAAAGCATTGTAAATATAAGCTTCAACAACACCGTTCCTATTTTTATTTATAATTCCTAAATGCGCTAAAACTTCTGGTGGTGTAGCATTCGCTTCAAAAAGATTATCTTGGAATCTAGAACTTGATGTTGAGATATTTCCAACAAACTTAAGTGAAATCTCGTCTCTCCATTTTTTTGAAGAAGCTCTGTATGAATCTAAATCATACAAGTCTATATCACCCTCACTTCTGTCTCTGTGGAGTATTTCGGCAATTTGTATAGGTTTGTAAAAATGTACTCTTGCCCTATTTATAACTTTATCAAGTTGTCTTTTTGCAGTTTCATTATCCATAAG
>VXOP01000372.1 GCA_009839975.1 Candidatus Poribacteria bacterium | reverse complement strand
ATCATACCTGGAACGACAAAGAACAGTACTACTCCCAATGCAAGTATAAATCCAAATAGTGGTGACTCAGGAAACGAATCCAATAATATAAACAATCCGACAATAATTCCATACAATATAGCAACTATACCGATTGTCTTAAATGTGCTGCCAGGATTTCTTTCTGCAACATCGTTAGACATCGATTCGATTCTTTCAATTTCTTGATATTCAACTGGATCACCATCACCGTATTTGAGTTGTACTCCTCCAATAATAGGTGGGATATCTATGTCTTCCGTTGAATCAACATCATTATCATCCTTGACCATTTTTCTACTCCTATTGTAATTCAGTTGATGATATCAAATAGAGTCATAACAGCATCTTTGCCAAAACTGGGTATATGCTTCATGAGTTTCTTTACTGTAGGATCAGACACGATTTCCTCTATCACCTTTTCACGTTCTGCGTCTCTACTTGTTGGATCGTTGATTCTATCAATTTCTTGCAGTCCTTTATCCCACTTGGCAACTTTAAACTTGAGTTTATTGAAATTGTATCTTGATATTCCAGTGTCAGCAAACATAGTATTAGAATCATCTAAATTCTCAAGCATACTGATGATTTGATTAATATCGCCGCCTATTATCTGTGAAATCGTCAAAGTATCAATAAAGTAATACCAGATACCAAAAGCTATAAGGATAATCACAATACCGATGAGGATTCTTTTAGATTTTTTAGCACGCATAGTATAGACTTTTTTGAATTGTTTTGTATCGGTTAGACTCTCAGGCATAAGTCATAAACATTCCGGGACAACGCTAAAATAATAATAGCATATTCCATTAGTTAATTAAAGTTATATTTTTGTCACGCGATATTTAACAAGGCAATACAGCAATTCGGATGTGTAGAGTTTTTGTCACTGGATGCTCTCTGGCACGTAAAGATTCTGTAACGTTATGTGTCAATTTATAGGGATTAATCTGTTATGAGTATGTCCTCAGTCCCGTAGGGACGATATGTTTATAGAAAAACGTACGGTTAACCCTCTTTAGTCCCGTAGGGACGATATGTTTTATGTTCTTGCCTTATTTTGCACATATCGTCCCTACGGGACTAAAACTTGGGTGTTCAATCATGATCTATAAACATATCGTCCCTACGGGACTGAGGATACTAATAAATTGAATTTTTCTTCTTAAATTGCCGTTTATGGTGACAAAAACTTTACACACCCTTCTCACTTTTATAATTTGCTTAAAATATGGCAGTATAGTATAATATAAACATAATAATTGAATAAACGAACGGTTCAGGTGCCGAAGTACGGAGAATAGGGAAGTGCGGTGAAAATCCGCCACGGCCCCGCCACTGTGAACGATTGCTACCTATAAAAGGGGTATTTCGCTGAAAAACCACTGTCAATGTTTGATGGGAAGGACAGCGGAGTATTGTAGTAGCGTAAGGTTTTTACTCACACGCTACGTTAACAATCGGAAGTCAGGAGACCTGCCTGAGTCGTGTTTCACGTTTCTGCTTTCGCGGGAAAGCAGTGGAACAAAGCACAGCAGGATCCTGTTAGACACACATCAGATTAATAACATAAGGTAATCCACCTTATATACATGCTACAGGATTTAGCCCACTTTTCAATAATGTGAAGTGTCGCCTTTGTCCCCTCTGTTTCAACGGAAGCAGGGGTTTCTTGTTTCATTACGGAGGTATTAATGAACACATTTTTTTCTTTGTGGCGACGTTTCTCACGCATTTCAAACCTTAAACTGCATGTGTTGCTATGTATTAGCGCAATGCTCTTCACCTTCCTCGTTAATCCTGTCTTTTCACAAACAGAAGTTGACAACCTTGCTGTCGTTGTGAATGCTTTAGATTACGACGATTGGGATATTACTTCTTCACTCTCAATTATTGATTTGGATGAACCGAATCTAAAACGTGCTATTGACGATGAAGTCGTCGTTATCGGTGATGTGCCAAGTGGTATGCTTATACACGGTCATCTTGCCTATATTACTCGTTTCAAACCATTCTCTGATATCTTGAATGATGGTATTCTAATTGTCAATCTTGAACAGCGAGAGGCTATTGGTCATATCCCGATTGAACTCGGGGCTTATCCACAGCAGATGGCACTTGTTAGTTCGAATAAAATGTATGTTACATGTGATAACGCACATCAAGTTCATGTCGTTAATCTTGACAGTCGTAGGGTTACCAAAATCATTACGGACCCATCTTTCAATAAAACTACAGGTATCACAATTCTCAATGGGAAAGCTTATGTGACCAATCCTGCATGGGAGTGGGATGCAGCGGCGGGAAGATCTATCTACCACCAAAGCAGTGTAACCGTAATAGATACACAAACAGATACGGTATTGAAATCTATCCCTACACCCATCAACACTACTGGCATTGTGAACGATGGTGATTCAACTGTCATTGCCAAAACAACAGGTGATTACAATATGATATCAGGTAGTCTTATATTGATAGACACGACAACCGATGAAATTATAACTACGGTCAATACGCGGACGACCCCGGGATCAATTGCAATTAACGCACAGAAACAGTTGTTTATCCAAGGTGGATGGCAACATCCGGGGTTACTTATCTACGATGTTCCCAATCAAAAATGGATACGGGACAGAAATGACACACTTACAGAATTTGCAGGTGGTTCAGGAATGGTTTTTGGTCCAGATGGCAACCTCTATATTGCTAAACCAGACTGGACACAGAGCGGATTGTCTACGCTTCTCGTCATGGCTCCTGATGAGACACTCTTGAAAACCTACGATCTGGGTTACGGCACTGACAAGGTTGCAGTTGTACAACTAATGCCGAGGAATGAAGATACCAACGATGACGGTTTCGTTGATATAAAAGACCTTATCATAGTTAGTAGAGATTTTGGACAAAGAGGTCCTGGCATAACAGGTGATGTGAATCGGGATGGTGTGGTTAACATCCTTGATCTAATTCTTGTGTCACGGCATTTCTAAATCAGAACTTACGCATTCCCCCTTGATAAGGGGGTTAGAGGGGTTAAATAGTCCGGTACTTCAGTGTTTTTAGTCTTTTTAACCCCCTAAATCCCCCTTATCAGTGGGACTTTAAGAAAAAACGCGTAAGTCCTGTAAATTTAGGTTTCTGTATGTGTACGTTATACATTACTAGAGGATTTTTACCTATTCTTTGCATACTTTACTTATTCGTCATCGGTTGTGCACCGAAAACTGAAGATGCATCTCTATTTTGGCAGATTACCTTTGTGCCTCTCGGTGCCGAATTACATTTTACAGACGAAGCACCGATTAAACAGGTGTCTGCCTTCACTTCTGAGGGGACGTTGGTGGCTCAACTTAATTTCCCAACAGCACCACGACAGATAGAAACCGTGTATTTTGCGTGGCAAGAAGGTGAAACCTATAGATTTGAAGCGATCTCACACGCTGATCAGATAAGTGAACAAACTGTAACTGCACCACGTACCTATCCGCGGGGTAGTTTGGAAATCGCTATCCCTTATGGAACAGCTGACGCGGATATTGTAAAGAAGGATCAGAAGATGCTTATGCTACGCGATAGTGAGATGACAGCCACAGTAATTGTAAAAAATGGAAAAATCCCAACTACCTTTAATCTGGAACTGTGTCTACCCGCAGCCTATGCTATTACCCGTGTACCGGCAAACTGGAAAATAGAGACAGTTGATAATCAGAAATGTCTTTCAACTTCGGATGCGTTTCATGTTGCGTCTGAGGTTTGGTTCCACGAATTAGGATTGAAGACTTCTGATACTGCTATAGATACACAAGAGATAACGGGAACAGTCCGTTTCACGACATTACATGGAGAAACCTGGGAACAAAAGACTATGGTACAGATACGAATAGCCGCTGTTTCAGAAATTGCAGATAAAATCTCCGTTGTGTCAATAGATATGCCAACGGATGTGGCAGGAATAGTGGATCTAAGGCAACGGACAGATACGATTTATCATCCTCGTCCGCTGTTCAGTTGGCTTGGATCAGAACAGACTGACCCTTATGTGCCAATATCATATCAGACTATTCGTCTGCAGAATCGAGGAGAAGAAACTGTTCATGTCGTTGTCACATCAATCAACCGAGATGTAAATAGTGGTGATGTGGTATCGTTTTTAGCACCACCTGATGCGGTAAATGCTAGTACAGATAGAAGCATCAGTTTAGCGAGTTTACCAGCAGGTGACATTACCGCTATCTCATTACCTATCTATTTTCATCCGCAATCTGCTGAAACGGGTACGTATGAACGTAACATTGCCGTGAAGGTTTGGGGGAGTGATAGCACAGTTCTGAATGAGAAAAGACCGCTACATATCGTAGTTCCCAATAGGCATGCACTGTATGTAAGTGGATTGGCAGTGATTGCCAGTTGTGTTGGACTTGTCATAATTCTACGATTTCACCGTCAATTCTTTGTCCGTTTCACAACGAAACAGTTGATTGTTATTGCACTCTTCGGAACAACAGTCTTTGTAACAGTTGTTGTGCCATCAACACTGTTCCTAAACCTCATCCGAGCAGTGTTTGGTCCCTTCTCTGTGCTGGTGACAGGATTGGTTAATGAGACTCTCTACTATGCCTTACTCACAGCATTGTTAATCTACATTGGCGGTGAACCGAATAAGAAAACAGGAGAACATAGTACATCGCAAACTTACAGTCAGGGTGGCGTTATCCTTCTCGTCTCTGCGGTGCGTCTATTACTCGGGGGTGTTACATTTGGACTTTTCACTCCGATGACGATTATCTTTACAGGTACAAGTGTATTATTGTTAGAGGGAGGCTTTTTCCTCGTCCGGAGACGTGGTCTACTGATGTGGGGAGTTGTTCTGGGTATCTGTGATGCGATTGCTGTCTATGTTGACTTTCAACTTTCGATTCTGTTTTACCGTCTTTTCTATGCTGATTGGTATATTTGGCTCCGCATTGTTGTTGAGGGTTTTGCGTATACGTTTATCGGTGTGCTGCTGGGTGCTAAGTTAGGTCGTGGTTTATGGAAAGTCGCCGATTAAATGTGCGAATAAATGTGAATAAGAGTATATATTTTTATTTATTAAGCAATATTAAATAATGAATTATCAATTTTCCGATTTTCCTGCAGGCTCTGAACCCGTAGGGGCAGGGTCTCCCCGCCCATCATCAACACACAACCTGCATATTTAATATTCGAACTTGCTTATGAGGACATATCTTATGAAACAAATCCGATTTTTCTGTCTGTTAATATTGTTTACTGTACTCCCCATCAGTATTGCGATGGCTGAATTAAACGTCACTTGGGTTCGCACAGGTGTTGTGCTTGAATCTGCCAGTCAAATACGTTTTGGGGCGGGTGAACTCGGTTCAAAGTCTGAAGTTGCAGTAGGTCCGCAAGGAGCAGCATCTGAAACTGTTCCATCTATTCAACTTGATGAGAAACGTGTGCATTTGCAGTTTACATGGCATCCTAACAAACGTTATCAGTTTCGCTATGGAAAGAACATCCATGACGCTACGTCCCCGCTGAAACCTGTCCCGTATCTCATTCAAACGATTGAATTAGATTCCCTACTGTCATTGATGGAAAACCTACGTCAACCCGCTAAACCCACTGCCTTAACATTTGGCAGCGGTTCTGATTCACATCAGATCGCTGTCGCAACGGATAGGGGACATCTGGCAATTGTTAACGCGATTTCAGGTAGAGTAGATTGGAAGACTCGTATTTCTGAGGGGTATGTTAAACACATCGCTTTTAGTCCAGATAATAAGCTACTCTATATTGGTGAACAGTCTGCGGATGGTTATATTTACTGCTATGAATTGACGGGGGACATACCGGAACTTCGTTGGAAATACCGCACTGCGGATGACATTGAGACTTCAACACCGAGTAATCCTGAGAGTGTATATGCCTGGGTGAGTTATCCCGGTCAATCGTGTATGCAGTCGTTGCCGGATGGCGATCTGTTAGTTGCTGGCGTACATTCTTGGACACAAGCGGATATTCCACAGAAGCGATCGCTGCTGTATCGATTTGATGCGAAAACAGGTGCTGCAAAATGGAAGTTTCCAAGTGATGGTGCGATGCAGAAAATATTCCGCTGGTTTGATGTTAGTGCTGATGGAAAGCTGCTCGCGCTTGTGATAGATGAAAGTGGTAACGGAAAAGGTTTGCTGTCTGTAGTTGATACAAGCACGGGTAAGGAGAGATGGCATTCAGCTATTGAACCGCTCACGCCATACTTTAAAGGTGTTACCTTTTGGCGCGGTGTAAGTATGTCACCAGACGGCAAGTTTGTAAACGTCACAACAGATGATGGTCGTGCTTTCATTTTTGATGTAAATCAATCTGAACCGATATGGAAACAGAGTTTAGCAACACCTCTTGAGGTTAGTGATGTCCCGATTATTGCAACAACGGGAACGATTGGTGCGACTAACGACACTGCGCTGTTTGTGACAGGTGATACGTATATCCCGTATCATCTTCAGAAAGGCGCGCAACGTCCATCTGCTCTACATCCTAATGGGATGACGTTATTTGCCTATTCGTGGAGTGGAGAGAAGGTTTGGCAGTGGAAACTTGAGAACATGCCGCAGGGTCTACGTATTGACTCTGGTAGTCGCTATGCTGCCTTAGCAGTTTCCAAGCGAAGCAAGAATCCGAATGAGAGTCTGCATGGGGTTTCGGTATTTGACTTGACGGTAACTGGTAGTGGTTTGTCAAAATACTTGTATACGTATCGGACTGAGGGGCAATTGCCTTATGATACACTTGCTATTAGTGCTGATGGGTCAATGGTTGCTATCGTTGAGATACCGATTGTGCTGCCAGATGAGACCTTGCGTGGTAAGAACCGTGTGCATGTGTTATATTAAAAGTATACAATCCTATCCATTTCAAAATCACCTTGACAAAAAAAACGCGATACTGTAAAGTATCAAAAAGTCTGATGCTGTCAATTCATTAGGAGGAACAAGATGACTGACCGTTTAGCTGTAGAGGGTGGAACACCTGTGATTGCGGAATCTATTCCTGGCGGAATGCACGGTCCAAGCATGATTGATGAACGTGAAATTGATGCTGTTACAGAGGTATTACGAAATGGAAAGCTCTTCCGTTTTGTTGAAAACTCAAATGTTGCTGCCTTCGAACAAGAAGCAGCTGCAAGACTTGGCGTGAAGCATGCACTCATGGTCAATTCTGGGACATCCGCGATTATCTGCGCACTCACGGGGGTCGGTATAGGACCGGGAGACGAGGTGATTCTACCCGGATATACTTTCATCGCAACGGCAGCTGCTATAGTCGGAGTCGGTGCGATTCCCATTATCGCTGAAATTGATGAATCGCTCGGATTAGACCCAGAGGATGTTGAACGTAAAATCACTCCACATACAAAGGCGATCATACCTGTCCACATGCAAGGTGTACCGTGTAGACTTGAGAAAATACTCTCAATAGCAAAACAACACAATCTAAAGGTCGTTGAAGACTGTTGTCAGTGTGTTGGTGGAGTGTATAATGGAAAATACGCAGGAACATGGGGGGACGCAGGCGCATGGAGCCTGAACTACTATAAAGTCATCACATGTGGAGAAGGCGGTTTAGTCTTCTCAAACGACTATGATACCTATGAACGCGCTGCATTTGCATCTGAACCTGGGTTACCGATGTGGATGGGTGACTCCGAATGGAAAAACAAACCTTTCTCCTGTCAGACATATCGGGCAGGTGAGATTCTGGGTGCAATTGCACGAATTCAGTTGTCAAAATTGGATGATATTCTGACACATACCCGTTTACTCAAGAAAGCATTCTTGGCTGAGTTATCAGATAATCCTAAAGGTTATATTCGTCAGCACGTTGACGATCCGACTGGAGAATGTGGTATAAGCGCGGCAATCATAATACGGGATACTGAACTCGCTAAAAAATACGCTGAAGCACTGCAAGCTGAAGGATTGGGGGCTGGTACAGCATACAACGAAGGTTTCCCGGATAGGCATATATATACCTATTGGGATTCAATTCTGTTCAAGCATTCTCCCAACGCAGCGGGTTATCCTTGGAGTGATCCGAGGTATAAAGGTGAAATTGAGTATTCGCGGGATATGTGTCCGCAGACTTTGTCTATTCTTGGACGTGCTCTTAGATTTGGATTTAACGTGAATATGCAGGAGGAACATGCAAGATTGATGGCTGCTGCTATCAACAAAGTTGACGATGCACTCGGGTAAACTAAGAGAGATATTACCCACTGTTATGTAAAGGAAACGTCCGGTAGGTGCGATTTCCTAATCGCACCGGATTTGCAGATATTACCCACTGTTATGAAAAGGAAACACAGTGTATGAAGATTACAATATTAGGTTCAGGAACTTCAACAGGTGTACCTGAATACAGATGTGAATGTGAGACATGTCAAGATGCAATGCAGAACGGTTCCAAAAACTACCGAACCCGTTCCTCAATACATATTGAAAAGGATGGTAAGCACCTACAATTCGACCTCGGTCCGAACTTCATGGATCAAGTAAATAAAAATAAAATTGATTGGATAGATGCTGTCATCTATACGCACTGTCATTCTGATCATATCAGTGGGACAAACGATATTGTCATGCCATGTCGTAAACAACAAGTTGATATGCCTATCTATGGACCTGAACAAACCATAAAAATACTTCAACGCAATTACGACTATATGTTCACGAAAGAGACATTTCAAGGTGGTGGTGTCGGACACCTTATACCGAATGTTATTGAAAATAGGTTTCAACTCCACGGTTTTGACATAACACCTATTCCTGTAGAGCATAGTACTATTGACACCTTCGGATATAGAATTGATGACTTCGGATATCTGCCTGATGTAAAATCGTTACCAGAAGCATCTCAAGCTATGCTGGAAGGGATAGAAGTCTTAGTAATTGACGCATTGAGTTTTAATCCAAGACATCCAACACATCAGTCAGTCGGTCAAGCATTAGAGATTAGCCATGCACTAAAACCGAAACAGACCTATTTTACACATATCATGCATCGGCTTGATCATCGCTATTTTAAGGATCAGTGTGCTGAACAGGACATTGAACTGCCTGACAATGCATACCTTGCCTATGATGGTCAAGTAATTATGTTGTAATTTTAGGGACATATAGCTATCGGTCATTCTTAACATAAATCGGCACCAAGTATTAAAATTGGTGCCGATTTTTATCAGGGACTTTATCTTTTTTAATCTAATTTAATTTACCTACCCCATTGGTTCTGTGATCTTTGACGCCGTTGAAGGATGACTCTGTCTCCATCGGTGATGCCACTCTTGACGATCACTTCAGTTTCGTTTTGCATACCTGTTTCAATAGGTGTTTCAATGCCTTCACTCCCGTCACCTTTGTCTAACATGACGAACTTACCCTTGGTGACAGTAATTTGTGCTGATACACCGTCCGCTTTTTTATTGTCATTGATCAAGAGTGAAACAGTTGCAGGACCTGGCATAATACCGCGTTGTTTCGGATCTAATTCTAAAGTTACACTACTATTCCCAACACTTTGGACTGTGCCATAAAATATTTTCTCGCTGAGAGTCTGCATATCTACTTTTTTACCAACTTTGAAGGGAGACGTGTTACCGACTTGAGCAACGACAGTGGCAGAATTCTTTGAAATAACCGCATCAATCGGAATCAGTAAAACGTTCTTTTCTTCATACGTAATAATGTCTACATCAGCACTCATCCCGGGTCGGATGTTACCAGAGGAATCATTAACCTCAATCATCACCTCAAAAGAGATGATATTATCCTGTTGCTGACCGCTTGGAGAAATCTCATACACATTACCTGTAAATCTATGCGTCTGGAACGCATCAATCGTGATATTCGCTGTTTGTCCCTCTTTAAGTCTTTCCATATCAACTTCGTTAATAAAAGTTTTGACGACCATCTTTGAGAGATCGGCAATTGTCATTATCGGTGGACTCTGTGAAAATGCGGAACGACCAGATGTAACAATCTCACCTTGTTCTATGTCGAGTTGTGTAACTGTGCCAGACATCGGTGCTTTAATGACAGTCCATTCAAGACGTTCCTCCTGATTTTTCAAACTACTTTGTCTACGCAATAGGTTTGCATCAGCACTAACTCTGGATTGTTCTGTCAAAAGTTTTTCGTTGTCTATGGTTAGGGTGAGTTCTTGTAACTGTGTTATTGCGTTATCCAAACGAATCTGACTCTCCTCTTCGGACTTCTTCCGCATTTTCTTTAAATTCTCTAAACTCAATTGCTGATATTGTATTGTTGATTGGCGAGTTTTTATGCCTGTTTGACGCGCAAGAATAGTACGTTTTTGCGAATCTATTGTTTTCTTTTGAGATTCTACACGTTTATCCGCATTCTTGTGTTGTGAGTCGGCACTTACGTAACGAGATTCTGCGTCTTCCAATGACTGTTTTGATACGAGCTCACTCTCATAGAGTGACTTATTTCTATCAAACTCTGACTTGGCTGTGTCTACGGACACTTTAGCAGATGCAAGCGATGTTTCGTATTCCGCAAGCGTTAGATTCGCTTGTTCAAGCGCAATATTCGCTTGTTCTAAAGCAATCTTATCTTGGTCTAACTCATTCTTTGTTGCTTGAAGATTTGTTTCGGCACTACTCACCTGGGTAAGGGAGGTAGCTTGTACTGTTTCAAGATTGGCTCTTGCAATTTTAACAGCAGCTTCTTTCTGAGTCAGATCGCTGTTGAGTCTTTCTTTTTTGAGTTCAATATTGAGTTCTGCTTGCATCAGTTGTGCTGCTGCGGCATCAACATCCGCCTTTGCTTGCTTCTGCTCCTCCTTATATATTTCTGGATCAAGTTCAACTAAAACATCTCCCTCTTCTACAGGATCACCGTCTTTCACATATAATTTAACGACTTCACCCTCAACGTTGGATTTAACCTCCACATCCAGAAGGGGTTCAAGATTCCCAGTTGCACGGATCTTCATCTGAAAATCATCAAGTTTCGCAACTTCAATTTTCTGAGCAGGTCCTGTTGCTGCACCGTTCTTACCACGGCTCAGAACAACCCAGCCTACCGCACCAATAAGTATGACGATGATACCTACGGTAATAATTAACTTTTTCAAAATCCTAACCTCCTAAGATTCAACGGTATACGTGATAACACCCATCTATCTGGTTATTTCATACAATTCTAAGACTATCGCTATAGTTTCAACAACACCAGTATTTAATCCGAACGCAATGCTTCAACTGGCGTTAATTTCGCTGCCTTATGAGCAGGATACAGACCGAAGAACACACCGATACCAACCGATACAATCAAGGCAATGAACATAGTTTCAAATGAAACAACTGATGGCCAGTTACTATCTTCCCATACAAATTTTGAAATGAGAGCTGCTGTCCCTTTTCCCATAAAAATACCCAAGATTGACCCAAGAATACCACCGGCCAATGTTAAGACAGATGCTTCAATAAGAAACTGTGTGATAATATCATTGAAAGTTGCGCCGAGTGCTTTCCGTAGTCCTATCTCCTGTGTCCGGTCAGTAACAGACACAAGCATGATATTCATGACACCGATGCCAGCAACCATCAACGCAATACCTGCGATACCACCCATCAAAGCTTTCATGACCAAGCCAACTTTATTAGCAGTCGCTAACTCCTCGGTAGCCGTCCAATAATTATATTCTTCACCTGTGTTTTTATGTATCCTACCTAATATCAATTTTGCTTCATCTATCACTTGAGGAATAGTATCAACATCAATAGCTTCCACACGTATCCGTTCTACATCTTGTCTTCCCTTAAACCGATCTTGTAGGGTCGTTATCGGTATAATGAACCGATCATCCCAACCAGTCGTATCCATCGCGTCACCCTTCTCTTCCATCACACCAATAACCTTTAGACGTACTTCGTAAAGACCACTTCGACCTCTCCAGTAAGACGGTCGGGACGCTTTGATTTCTTTATTTACAGGGTCTTCATTTAGAAATATCTCTTCAGCGATTTTTGAACCGATGACTGCAACACTACTGGCTGCTTCCACTTCATTTTCATTAAAGAATCGACCCGAAGACGGATACCAGTTATAGGATCTGTCATATCCTGCGGTTGATGCGACGATACGAGATTCCTTTTTTCGTCCTTTATAGCTAACACTCCATCCTGGCATATCATCTTCAGCAATAACATTAACAACACCGCTTGCGTTTCTCCATATTTCAAAAGCATCGTCAGTTTCCAGATGTTCGGCACGGTTTCTACGCCACCGACTTCTACCACGAACTGCTTCTCCTGCTGCCCGACTTAATGTACCGGATTGTCTGTCCCAATCATCCTTGTAAATTTCAATGATCTTTGTTCCACCCGTACGTTCAATTTCACGCAGTACCATTGCAGATGAACCATCACCCACAGAAACCATACTCACGACAGAACCAACTCCGACAATTATACCTAAAATGGTCAAACTTGAACGAAGTGGATTTCGCTTCAGACTGGTAATTCCTAAGATAATACATTCAAAAAGACTCATACGTTCTCCAATTACTCTGTTCGTAACGCTTCAATTGGGGATAGTGAAGATGCCTTGAGTGCTGGATAGAGACCGAAAGATATTCCGATCAATGCAGAGAAAGAAACAGAGATAATCACCCATTGCATGGAAATCACAGAGGGCCATTCAGGTACCATTTTAACGATATTGACAGCCAGAACCGACATCGCTTCGCCAGCAAGCATGCCTACTCCAACACCTATTGCACCACCGATCAAACACATCGCAATTGATTCAATCAAAAACTGTAGCATAATATCAAAACGTTTTGCTCCAAGTGCCTTCCGCAGACCAATCTCGCGAGTACGTTCAGTTACGGCAACCAACATCATGTTCATAATCCCTATGCCACCAACAAGCAGTGAAAATCCTGCAATACTCCCTAACGCAATTTTGATAACCTTACTAATCTTCTCTAATTGTGCCATACCTTCCCGCATATCTCTGAGATCAAAGAAATCATCCTGATTATTGTGTCGTCTTCTGATTACATCCTTTACTTCTTCAATTGCCTTCGGTACATCCTCCACCGTGTTGGCATGTACAGATAGCATTGAAATGTAATCGTTTCCAGTGAAACGTTCTTGTGCCGTTGTGAGTGGCATAAATACCATATCGTCAAGGTTCCATCCAAATCGTAGACTTCTACCTCGTGGATTCATAACACCGATAACGGTAAATCGTTCAGCAATCCGGGTTTGACCTCTTCTACCCCATCTATCATATCTGTCGCCACCTCTACCGATCTTTATTTCCTGGTCTATGGGAGATTTGTTACCGAACAGATTCAATGCAACTTCAGTGCCGATAACACAAACTTTCTCTTTATTCTCAATATCTTCCGCTGAAATGAACCTACCTTCCTGAATTCCCCAATCCATTGCCTCGGAAAATGTATAATTTACCCCGTTATAGCCACTACGCACTTCAGCACCATCATTCGTCTGAATGAGAACGCCTCGCCATTCAGGTATTCTGGGAACAGCGACTTTCACGGAGGGGCATTCAGCCTCAATAGCTAAGACATCCTCATACTCAAAGTGCTCATTGCTTCTGTTTGGCATCCACCGACTTCCAACACGTCTGTAGCTGCTACGAAACATCGTGAATTGATTAACCCCGCCAAGTTTCTGAGCATCTTGTAATACAATCTCTTTAGCACCATCCCCGATAGATATCATTGCAAGAACCGAAGCTACACCGATGATAATACCCAGCATGGTGAGTAAAGACCTGAGTTTGTTACTCCGGATTGCAGTAAGTCCTACAAAGAACCCTTCCAATATCCGCATTTCATGTCTCCAAATCATTAAAAGAGAATACTATTATACATAGATATTAGACAGAAATAAGCAGAAAAAGTTCGTTCAAATAACAGGGAAAGACCAAAGTATGTGAGTTAGAAAATTTACTATCTTTAATTGACGTAAATCTATCAAATTTGGTTTATAGCAATTCATCCCACGCGAAAAGTAATATGCTAATAAAAAGTAATAATGAATCTGTAGCACATTCATCCCTGATTGTGCAACGGAACACGTCAAATCAAGAATGCAA
>VXOP01000090.1:9847-14225 GCA_009839975.1 Candidatus Poribacteria bacterium | reverse complement strand
ATCACCACCAGAACGTGCACTTCTACCTGAAAGAACATACCAATTTTCAGTTGGCGTTGACGAAATTCAACCTGTAAACGCTGAAGTAGATAATGTACGTGACTCTGATGATGGACAATGGAAAATTGTTGATGGGTTCAACAAGATGAAGTATGACCTTGTCTTTGCTGAACACTTTGACCCAGTTGATGGAGAACCGATTGATCCGCGCTGGGTAAAATCTGTCGTATTTGAAATGGTCGTCGCCGGCGATTACAATATCGCTGTTATCGGATTTAGCGAAGCAAACATGGCTGAATCTGATCCCGAAATTCAGGAATGGATAAAAACCGAAGACGGACACATTCAGATGCCTTATCGCGACATTATTGAAGCTCCAGGCAACTACGGACAATCAGAGCATTATACAAGTAATAGAGCAAGTCTTAGGAATGATCCTGAATCATGGGAAGATGAAGGTAGACCGCGTAAAATACGGTATCAATACGGCGCAGCACGCGCAGCCGTTCTATACGGACTTGATCTGGAAGGAACCGTTGGAAATGTATTCGTCAGAGCACACTACTCTATCAACGGAAAATACAAACAGTATCCTACTATTCCTCAAGATAAGGTCGGGTTTAGCCGCGTCACTACCGATATCGTAACCGAAGACGGCGAAGAGTCAACCGGTATCTCAATCAACGAAGATGGAATAGCTGTAGATTCTAACGGTATCCCCACCTATTCAGAAACCGAAGGAGAACGATTTGAGGCTCTACTCGGTGGAGATGGTACGGATGAAAACGGCGACGGTGAACTTGGAAGGGAAACCGCTTGGTTTGTACAACTCAAATCACGGTTCGGTAAACTCTACCTTGAAGGTGTGTTATACCACATTGATCCAGGTTACACCACTACTTATCTGAACTTTGGTTCTAACAGTGACCGAGACCAAGCCTATGAACTTCCCAGAACAACGCTCTCACTTGCAGAACGTGATCCTTGGGATGTGACAAATTATGCTCTGGTGGAAGATGATGATGATGATGATGATTGGCCGGATGATGATGACTTTGACGGTGTTCTACCCCGTGCGGATGACAGAGATCAGAACGGTATATTGGACTACCAAGAAGATTTCCTCATCTTTGAAGCCGACCCACCCATCTTTACTGACCTGATTGACCTAAATAACAACGGGACGATCGATTCACTTGAGGATGATTTTGAACCGCAATATGAATACGGAATTGACCGTCAAGGTTACCATATTTCAGCGGAATACGATTTACTTGATAACCTCTCTCTGCAGCTCGGATGGTTGAACGAGAGTGAAATCTCAAGCCGTAGACAAAACGATTCCAAATATCTACACGTCACATACCAACGAGACATTCCTGATTTTGGAACAATACTATTCCAGAACAGACTTGTCTTCGCGCAAGATGATATACCCGATTATACCATCACGTTACGGGTTGGAGAATTAGAAGAAATTCAAATTACGGATGAACTGGATTACTACAACGCACGCGTAAATACAACGACACTCCAATTCCTCTATACAGCGATTCCGAACCTTACATTGGAAACAAAACTTCTCCTTGTTATACAGAATCAGTTTGAAAAGGATGAAGAAAGTGCTGTCTTCTTAGATATTGCAGAAGATGGTGAGATGTATCTAACGGATGAACGCGTTGATTTATTAGTGCCAGATCAACAAGTCCGGACAAGTGGTCAAAGACGGGAATATCCTTTCTATCCTGACCACGGAATAAACGCTCTTGACCCAGCAGATACAGGTTTGATCTATGATGTTGATAACTGGAAAGCGAGACGGTATCCTGACCGAAACATACGGAGCCAACAGACAATCTTCAAAGCGAAATATGAAATCGCTCTCGGTGATATAGGCTTCGTTGAAAGGCTCATCGGTGAAGACCTGACGGTGACACCTATGGTCAAATATATCTGGGACCGCGGTCTTGACGGCAGGGAAAGAGCTGACGAAATACCACTCCCAAGACGACCAGATGTTGAGGAAGACCCAGGATTCTGGGCACCACCAGAAGGGATACACCCACGCTTCAACGCACCCAGTAGTGATCAAGCAATTGAATACTTACGATTCAACCGTAGAAGCCGTGAAGATGTACTCGGTGTTCGCCTCGATTATCAATTTACACAAAGAATGAACATACTTGGCGGATATCAATATAGGAAATTCACAAACCGAGACAATGACTACAAAGCATATCTGTCATATTTCCCAGAAGATGAACCTGTCCCAATTCTATATAGACCAAACCTGCGGACACGAATCTTTGAAATTCAAGCAATCAACAGAGGTGAATGGCTCGGTTTCAATATCGTCATTCTTGCAGGTTATCGTCGGACAACGATATTACTACAGAACACAACGAGTAATACAACATTCGTCCGAGCAATGATGGGTTTCTAAATACAATTATGTGCCGTATGCCAATATTTCGTATACGGCACTTCTGTTACAGGCTGGCTACAAGTTTATAAACATAAGCGTAACTTCTATAACACTCAGGTGTTTTAAAGATATGTTTATCTTACAGAATTCAGAAATGAACAAATTATTGCCGAAATCGGCAAGTTCCTAAAGGAGAATTAGAAATAATGACTCGTTTTAGTTTAATTATGATGTTAATTGCATGCATGTTTATGTCTGTTGGCATCGTTATGGCACAAGAAGAAGAAGCAGTGGAAACACCGATGGAAGAAGAGGTAACAACTGAAGTTAATGATTCCACAACCGTTGACGACACCGTGGGCGGTGACGCAACGATTAAAGGGGAAGTAATTGATACCACTACGGATCAGAATCCAATTCCAGAAGTAACTGTTACTATCGTCGGCAGTGACGGTCAAGAGTATACTGCAACAACAGATAAAGACGGTAAGTATGAAAGAACTGGACTCCAAGCTGGTCGTTACACGATTAGTTATGCTAAAGATGGATACGGTGATCGCGTAGGAAAAACAAAATTGGTCGCCGCAGGTGGCGAGATTTTTGACCGGATCAAAATGCGAGAAAGAGACAACATCTACACTTTCTTCAGGAAATTCGGTTTCGTTTTCTATCCGTTAGCTATCTGCTCAATTGTAGCTTTGACCTTCATTATTGAAAGACTTTTCACGTTCCTCCGAAGCCGCTCAAGAATTGGGACTGAGCAGTTCATCGCAAGTATCGCTGATTCATTGCGCAAAGAGAACATTATGGAAGCTGTCTCAACTTGTGAAGAGGCAGGAGGTCCCCTGGCAAATGTATTAAAGGCTGGATTGCTTAGATACAGTCAAGCACAGATCGAAGAACGGGATATCACAAAAGAGGAAATACAGGAATCTATTGAAGAAGCAAGTCTACTTGAAATTCCTGAATTAGAAAGAAACCTACCCGTACTCGGCACAGTTGCAGTTGTATCACCGTTGTTCGGTCTACTCGGAACTGTTACAGGGATGATTACTGCCTTTACGACGATTGCTCTTGAAGGTACTGGTGACCCACAACAGCTCGCTGAAGGTATCTCACAGGCACTGCTAACAACCGCTGGCGGTTTAACAATTGCTATTCCGTGTCTCATCTTCTTCCAACTTTTTGATAGTTGGGTTAATAGACACATGGTTGAAATTTCTCAGGTCTCCACAGAAATCGTTAACCAGTTGATTGTAGGTGAAGCAGACGCTTAATTAGGAAACGGATGGGTGTTTATAAAACACCTCCTTTCCACTACATAAGGGAGAATCGAAATGCAACAACTTGGCGAAGCCAAATTGAGTCTCATGGCAACGCGAATACGAGAACGCAAACCACCGACACTCAGTATGGCACCTATGATTGATTGTGTGTTCCTGCTCCTGATTTTCTTCATGGTGTCTACAACATTTACACCCATGCCGGGGATACGAGTACAACTTCCACCCCCTGGTGAACCGTCACAAGATAAGCCGAAAGGACTCATCGTAAAAATCGATAATCCGACTGGCAATCTAAAAACGGGGACTATGTTGTTGAACGGTGAGGTCGTACAACTTGGAGACATGTTTGCACGACTCTTTAACGCACGTGAAGACCAGAAATCGATGCTTATTATCCAAGCACAACGAGAAGTTTTCCACGAACAGATTGTTGAAGTGATGGATACAGCGAAAGATGCAGGTATTGATAAAATTGGATTCGCGATTGCCGCGCGTGAATGACGCTGGCAATCTTAAAACGGTTCAAACCGTAAATAAAGGAGAATGCACATGGCTCTCCACATGTCACGCAGGCGGAAAACTGGTAACGACGACGATATACCTATGGCACCAATGATTGATTGTGTGTTTCTGTTACTCATTTTCTTCATGGTTTCTGCCATTATGA
>VXOP01000090.1:0-9747 GCA_009839975.1 Candidatus Poribacteria bacterium | reverse complement strand
ATGATTGATTGTGTGTTTCTGTTACTCATTTTCTTCATGGTTTCTGCCATTATGAGGGTTCCACCACCATTTAGTGTAACACTACCAGATTCCACTACTGAGCATGAGTTTCCGAGAAAGAAGTATAACTTGTTTATCAGCAGCGACGATAAGATTGCAATTGATGACCGTGAGTTGTTTACCCTGGAAGAAGTAGGCCTCTTCATATCTGCTCATGAACATCAAATTAGCACTTTAATCATAAAAGCTGATAAACTCGCTAAACACGGACGGGTGATTGACGTAGTTGAACGCGCAAAAATGAGTTCAGCGAAACCTGAAGGACTTGAGGTTGCATTTGCCGTTGCTGAAGACGATAGTGGCGGTAGTAGCAGTATCGGCAGTAGTCCGACACCTGCACCAAGCGAGTAAAGAACAAGTTCAACTAAAAATTATTTAGAACTCACCTAACATTAAGGGCAGCAAACGCTGCTCTTAATGTTTTTTGTAGTAGACACAGAAAAGACTACTTCTTTTTCCGAGGTGTTCTACGAACACGCCGAGTGGGTTCAGGTAGGGGAGGCGGTGGCGGTGTAACAACCTTCCAGAAAAGCGGTAAGTATGTATCCCAATCGGTGAGAACTTGCTGTGCACGATCACTTTCAGTCAACTCAAGATGTTTCTGTATTAATCCCACCAATGTATCTTCGTCAACTTCGTCGCTTATCCGTTCTAACTTTATTATCTGTGGATTGATCCTTGTATCAAACTGTCCGTTTTCGTCAAGCACATAAGCGATACCCCCTGTCATACCAGCACCGAAGTTACGTCCCGTTTCTCCTAAAATCACTACAGTGCCACCCGTCATGTATTCACATCCGTGGTCTCCCACTCCTTCTACAACGGAAGTAGCACCACTGTTCCGAACACAGAAACGTTCACCCGCTCTACCAGCAGCAAATAGGAATCCATTTGTCGCACCATACAGCACAGTATTCCCAATAATCGTATTTTCATGGGATTCAAAACGAGCGTCAGGAGAAGGTTTAATAACAAGTTCACCGCCTGCCATGCCTTTTCCGACATAGTCATTCGCCTCACCTGTCAGAACAAGCTGGATACCACTGATACAGAATGCACCAAAACTCTGTCCAGCACTCCCTGTAAAATAGCATCGGATGGTCTCCTTTGGCAACGGTGTATCTCCATGCCGATAAGCGATTTCACCTGATAACTTAGCACCTACTGTTCGATGTGTATTACGGATAGGATATGAAAGTTGTATCGGTTCTTTGTCAGAAATTGCTGTCTCAGCATCCTGCAATATTTGGTCATCTAAAGGTGTATCAACCCGGTCATTGCGTTCCTGTAGGTGATATCGTGGTCTATTTCCTGTTGGATCAACAGGGGTAAGAATCTCACCTAAATCCAGCGTAGATGCCTTTGGATATTCTGTTAAGTCAGCCAATTCTAACAATTCTGGACGACCAATCACATCGTTTAAAGAACGATGGCCGAGGTTTGCTAAAAGTGCCCGGACTTCATTTGCTACACTGAGCATAAAATTGACGACCATTTCAGGTGTACCGGGATATTTAGCTCGCAATGCGGGGTCTTGTGTCGCTATACCGACAGGACATGTATTCAAATGGCATTGCCGTGCCATTATACAACCTGTTGCTACCATAGCAGTTGTACCGAATCCGTATTCTTCAGCACCTAACATTGCTGCGATGACGATATCTCGTCCTGACCGCATACCACCATCAACTCTCAACACGACACGGTCGCGTAGATCATTTTCTACCAATCGATGCTGTGTTTCTGCGAGACCGAGTTCCCACGGTGTACCCGCGTTCTTGATAGAACTTAGCGGGGACGCACCGGTGCCTCCTTCATGACCACTAATCTGGATCACATCTGCGTACCCTTTTGCGACACCTGATGCAATAGTACCAATGAGAAACTCAGACACAAGTTTGACTGCAACTTTGGCTCTCGGATTAACCTGCTTCAGATCGTAAATTAATTGTGCAAGGTCTTCAATAGAATATATGTCGTGATGGGGTGGTGGAGAGATTAAAGGCACACCGGGAATTGAGTGTCGAAGCTTAGCAATTTCCAGCGTCACTTTATGCCCAGGGATCTGTCCACCTTCTCCCGGTTTTGACCCCTGTGCCATCTTGATTTCTAATTCTTTTGCTGAAGCGAGGTATTGCGGTGTAACGCCAAAACGTCCAGAGGCAACTTGCTTTATTGCACTGGATGCAAGATCTCCATTCGGCTGTTGAACAAAACGACCACTGTCTTCACCACCTTCGCCGCTCCCCGACTTAGCACCGAGACGGTTCATTGCAATCGCTAAGGTTTCGTGTGTTTCACGACTTAACGCACCAAAAGACATGCTGCCTGTAGTAAAACGGCGAACAATGTCCTCTGCGGGTTCTACATCATCTATTGAGATCGGTGTGCTGGCTTTAAAAGCAAGTAAATCTCTTAGGCTGAAAGGTTCACCCTCTTCAACTGCCTCAACATATTCCGTATAGTCTTCAGTTTCACCACTCTTAACAAACTTGTGCATCGCTTTGAAAACTGTCGGATTAAAAGCGTGAAATTCACCGTGTCTACGAAATCTGAAATAGCCTGCTTCTTGGAGAGATCGTTTTTCGTCTTGTCCGCCAAAGGCTTTGGTATGGAAATGTAGTGTTTCTGCGGCGATGTGTTCAAAACCGATACCGCTTAGACGTGATGGTGTTCCAGTAAAGCATTTCTCAATAACGGATGCGTTGATGCCGATTGCCTCAAATATCTGTGCCCCGCGGTAACTTGAGACTGTGGAAATACCCATCTTCGCCATAATCTTCAAAATACCCTTCTCAACCGCTTCTCTATAGTTATCTATTGCCTGTTCAGTTGTAAATTCCTCAAATTCTCCGTTCTCAGCAAGTTGAACAATTGTGGAGAATGCAAGGTAGGGATTGATAGCATCCGCACCATAACCGAGTAGCACTGCATAGTGATGTTCTTCACGAGGGTCTCCCGCTTCCGCTATTAGACTGACCTGTCGTCTTTTACCTTCCCGAATGAGATGGTGGTGTACTGCACCAATTGCCAGCAGCATGGGAATAGGCGCGGATTCGGCATTGATACCTATATCACTTAAAACCAGAAGGGTATTACCAGCGTTAACTGCTTCTAAGACCTTTTCACACAAACTCTCAAGGGCATTTTCCAATCCCTGTTTACCAGAAACAACAGGAAAACAGACAGGAATCGTCGCAAGTTTAAACTCAGACAGGTTCTGAGTCCGCAGTGCTTCTAACGCTTCATTTGTCAAAATAGGCGTTTTCAGACGAATTAAATGTGCATGCTTCTCTGTTTCCGTGAGTAAACTGTGACGTCTGCCAAGATAAGTCGTCAGGGACATAACCATTCGTTCCCGGAGAGAATCAATTGCAGGATTGGTAACTTGGGCAAATAACTGTTTGAAATAGTGATAGAGCAAACGTGGATGTCGTGAGATAACAGCAGGAGGTGTGTCATCCCCCATTGACCCAACTGCTTCTTTGGATTCCATCACCATCGGCTTAATAAAACGTTCTACATCTTCTACCATATACCCAAATGCTTTTTGCTGTGTTTCCAGATTATCAGGTATAGGGGTTACGGTTCCTAACGGGTGTGGATTGAGTTCATCCAACTGCGTACTCTGTTTCAGCCAATTTGCATAAGGTTTCTGCTGGGAGACCTCCATCTTAATATCTGAATTCTTTAGCAACTGTCCGCGTGTTGTATCAACAGCAATCATCTGTCCTGGACCTAATCGTCCCTTTTCCACTACGCGACTATCATCTAATTCAATAATGCCGACCTCAGACCCCATGACAACGAGTCCATCATCGGTAACTTTATAGCGAGCAGGTCTGAGTCCGTTTCTGTCTAAACTCGCACCGATGATTTTTCCATCGGTAAATGCAACGGCAGCCGGACCATCCCAAGGTTCACTGACGCATGATAAGAACTCATAGCAAGCTTTGATAGCAGGAGGCATATCCGGAATCTGCTCGTAAGCCTCAGGCATTAAACACATCATTGAATGGAGAATACTACGTTCAGAATGTGTTAGCAATTCCAAAGCATTGTCAAGACTCATGGAGTCGCTACCGTGTGGGTTGATAATGGGTGCAAGCTTCTTGATATCCACATCACCCCATACCGGTGAATTCATCTCTGCTTCACGTGCACGCATCCAGTTCCGATTTCCCATCAACGTATTGATCTCACCGTTGTGTGCTAACATGCGGAAGGGTTGAGCAAGAGACCATGTCGGGGAAGTATTCGTGCTATAACGCTGATGGAAAACTGCTAAAGCAGCTTCAAAATCAGGGTCACGCAAATCCGAATAAAACATGGCTAACTGCGGTGCCACGAGAAGTCCTTTGTAGACTATTGTCCGGTGTGAAAAAGATGCAACATGACAACCATTCAGCTGCCGGTCCGTAATCCGATGTTCTATCTCCTTGCAGATGAGATAGAGACGTTGTTCAAACTTGTCTGTGGAGACATGCGTAGGTCTACCGATAAGTACCTGTTCTATTCGTGGCAAGGTTGAAAGTGCTTTGTCCCCAAGAGCAGATTCATCAATCGGCACTGAACGCCATCCGAAAAGTGGAAAACCGTAATGTCTTAATATATCAGCAACGATTTTTCGTCCCTGTTCTTGTGCAACAAGATCAGTTCCGGGTAGGAACATCATGCCCACTGCAAGGTCATTGATTATATCAAGGTTTACGTCACGTTTTTCTAATTCTCTCTTAAATAATTTTTCCGGTATCTGTGTTAGGATACCTGCGCCATCGCCAGTTTTAGCATCCGCTGCCACAGCACCACGGTGCGTTAAATTCGTTACTGCTTGAATTGCCATTTCCAATATAGCATGACTTTTACTCCCAGAACAGTTTGCGATAAACCCTACTCCACAAGCATCCTTCTCATATAAATGTTGATACATTTGCAATCTAATACTCCAAGTAATATAAATGTTAGGTATCCGTTAGGTAAATACATCATCAGTCAGAAAAAATATAAAATGGGCAAAAAAATAATAATATCGGATACCGCGTCTATTTAAGACGTATAGGCACTCTTGCCTTTAATTTCTGAATTTGATTGTTTCTTTCTTCACTCAATAACAAGTTCTAATGGACATTCTATTATGGTAGCCTTTGGCATTATTCAGATCGTAGCCATCCCTGTTTGCCACTCTTTCCCTTTCTTACCTGCATATAACATTATGTAAGTATCCTCGATTTCGAGTACCTGTCCCGTTAACACACCATCGCAATCAAATGCTGCTGGATTGTCTGAAGGCGTAAATACTGGATTGTAAGGGTTTGGTTCATAAGTGGAGAAATCCTTTGTTCTTACATGTCCTATTCGCCAGAGTTCACCATCAAAACCACCATAAAGGATATGAAAATATTGCGTTCCTGTAAACAGTTCAGTTTCGCGAACTGCTTTACTATCCCATGTTTCTCCGCTTCCCATAAAAACAGGATTGTGGGGATTCTTTGTAACAGATGCTGGATCCTTCGTCGGTGCAGTAGCATGGCACATTGTCAAACCTTCACCAAATGATTGGGTTGCTTTTCCGGTATAAACAATGTGGATTGTATCACCCTCTACTGCAATAGAAGGATGTGTTGAACCGTGTCGTTCATGTTCAGTATCTGCGGGAATAACAGGGGTGTGACAGACGCGTTCCCATTCACCCATATCCCCATTACTCACAAGTAGACCGGTCTGTTCGGGTGTCGTTTTTCCCTTACCGCGATAATACATGTAATACTTATTATCCGCAGGATTCAGGAACGGAAAAGGATATTCAACAGCCATATTATCAAAACCGTGCACCGAAGGTTCAAGAATTGGGTTACGCGGATCTTGCGTGATGTCAGTAGGGTCACTGATTGGAGCAGTTGCGTGCATAATCAACCAACGGATATCAATGTCGCGTTTACACCAAATATAATGCACCGTATCATCAATGATGATAGCATGGGTCGCAGCTGCCCAGTACGGTGGTGGCAAAGAAATGATAGGATTACCAGTCTCTATTCTTTTAAAACCGGCAAATACCTCAAATGGGATGGGATCGGTGCTGACATCAACCATAAGTCTTACCTATAATATTCCGCATGGAATTATGCCTACTGTCTTCCTTCTAATACATTAAAATAAGCATCCAATCCTTGACGAAACTCTTCGGGTAGCACGCGACCTGTCTTTCCTGTTGCCTGTTTTGGTGAACGTTTCTCAATGAATGCTGTCCCACTGTCATCACCCATGCCTTTAAGCCTTAGGGCAGAAAGGATTGATGCTAATCCTTTTGCACTACCGCCACCCCCTGGCGTGTTCCCTCCGCCACCACTGCTAGGGGTATTTGGTTCACGTTTGACTGCCAGCAATATCTCAATGGCTTCTGTGATAGCTGCGATTGCTTCGTTGCCGGTCTCTGGTCTTGCGAGGATAGTTTCTGCTTCATCCATGACTTCAGCGGCTCTTGCTACCTTTGCAAGTTCCTGTTGGATAAACATTGTATTTGCTTCGGGGAGTAGACGGATTTCACCGGCGATTTCTCGGGTTTCCTCTGCAAGATCGTATTGTGTATCGCTTAAAGCTTCACTACGTTCATAATACTTATCATCGTTCAGTGCTTTCCTTGCCTGTTCTACCTCACGCGTCTCTTCACGTAGTTTTATTTCTCTATTGATAACACGTAATACTCTTACGATGATTTCCGGGGGTAGATTAGGGACTTCTTTTATTCCACCGTCTTCACCAGGCGGTGGCGGGGGTAATGGATCAACAAGTTGTTCTGCCCACCGATCCAGTGTATCCGCCCAATATTCTGCCTCAATAGTTGATTGTCCGATAAAATTCCTATTGATTGACTTTACCAATTCCGAAATCTGTTTTGATATAGACGAATCTTCCATTTCCGAAAGAACACGTAGATAATTTTCATTAGGCCGTCTGTCGGTGTATGCCGACATATCCTGCATAAGAGTTGATACCTTCTTTAACTCGGCATCCTCAAGTGATGCAAGACGTTCACGGACAACTTCATTATCTGTTGCTCCCTTTGCTAAACCGAATGTCTCTAATTTATTCAGGTCTACTGCTATCTCAATCTGCTTACGAGATGCAGCTTTCAAACGTTTCACGAATGTGCTGTTTTCAAAAGCAACAAGTAGTTTCTTAATCTCATCAGAGTATTTGGCAAAATCATCAAGCAGTTCTTCTTGCACTTCAATCGCATCATCAACCAACTCATCTGCCTGAGGGGTTGCATCCTCTTGTTCCTGTTGGGGTTCTTGGTCTTGTGCTTGATTTTCGCTGTTGCTGCCTTTAAGTGTAGTTTGAGGAATGCCCATTCCTCCGACTATTTTTCAGCCGGGACCTGCTTGTGGATCATCAAGCAAGTTGAATCCAGATTCAATATCCCCTATACCTGGATAAGGATTGGTAAACTGATCCTCTTGCTGCCCAGCATCTCCTTGAGGGGGTTTGCTTCGGTCTACATTTACGGAATCATTCTCTTTCTCTGAATCATCGCTATCTTCTTCTTCTTTTGCTGTCTCTGACGATTCCTCACTTATCAGATTGTCAGGACCGTACTTCTCAATATCATCCTTCGATTCACCAGATTTGCTATTAGAGGATTGTGACTGTCCGCTTTGCATCTGACTCTGTTGTTGATTAGAATCGGTCTGTTCACTGGGTTTCCCATCGGAAGGTTGAGATTCTCCATTTGGCGATTGACTCTGTTGTTGATTGGGATCAGTCGGTTCACCAGATTGAGAAACTTGTCCTTGAGCGTCAGATGCTTGAGCAAGTAAGTTTGCCACAGAAGGCATTTTCTGTCCAGCAATCTCCTCTAATTTTTCAAGCATATCTCCCCACGATTCAATCTGTTCACCATCAAATTCGCTGTTTTTTGCTGCTTCTTGTATCAATGCTTCCCCTGAATCAATTAGGCTATCCAGTTTGGCTGCATTCGCTTTTTCTTCTGCAGCTTGATTCTGTAACTTCTTTCGCTGTGCCGGATCATCAAGTGCTTCTGGTGGTAGGCTACTAAGTTCTTTGTTACTTTGGTGTAGCTGCAGTTCCTTATCGTGAACATCCTTCGCTGCACCTGCCCAAAGGCGCATCTGACCAATAAGCCATTTGAAGTGTTCTGCTGGTGAAAGCACATGGAGCACAATCTGAGGTGAATAGATACGTCCCCGTTCTGGGAAGTAATCTTCAACGTAGGCGCGCAAACGGAGACTCTGCGGTTTTACATTTTCACGTCCAGTGGAAAATGTTGCAGTAACATTGAGCTCTTCAGAAGTCGGAGAACCTGACGATACAGTCTTCTCACCACTTGCAGGCTCAGGATTTTGTACTGGATTAGGAATTCCTTCCCATTCTAAACCAACCTGTTTCACACCGAAGTCATCACCTGCCTGTATCTCAAATGAAAGTACTTCTGATGATACAACAACTTGATTATTCTTCAAATTCTTGATGGCGACTGTCGGTGTAGCATCATCCTCCAGATCAAACTGTAATACCTGAGGTGCTTTTGCTGTAAGTCCAAAGCGGTCCCGCCATGTCAGTTGCATCTCCGTAGTCGCTGCGACCGAGATCGGTTCGGTTATCACAGTGGCTCCATCTACCTTTTGCGGACGATTGTTTAGAGTTGCTTCTGACAGTTCGCGCGTAGTTGTGGCTTCCAACGTGGCAGTGCTACCTTTAACCAAGTTCACTGTACCGCCTCGTACATCAGCTACCTGCGGTTCTTCACGTTGCAGATATTCAGGGAGTTGTACCGTTGCAACAAGTTCTTTTAGCGCGGGTCTTAATTTCGGTTCAACCGGAATAGAACGGCGTGCATCACCTACACGAAGTTTTATCTTTCCATCCTCTGTTTGCGGTGGCAATTCAAATTTATAGGATGCACCATCCCGTTCTGCAACTATCGGTTTTTGCTTTGCATACTGTGCTTGACCAGATTCCGGTTTCCAGCGTGATTCGTCTTTTAGTTGTGCCTTAACATCAAAAGGCTCCGCATAAGCGACGACACGAAGATCAGGATTACCATCTAACTGTGCAAAGGTATATCGTTCCACATTTCTCCACGGCATCAACCAACGTGCAAGCGAATTACGCGTTGTTGCGGGGATTATCATCACGCCGATAATAACCAGAATTAATGGTAAACCGACCGCTAATGCCCAACGACGATGTCGAGGCTTCGGCACTGCATGTGAAAGATTGTGTTTTGCCACCTCTTCATCAACTTGACGCATCGCTGCTGCAACCAACGCAGGACTTGATGACTGATCAGACCTATTTGATGCAAGTTCTACAATGCCAAGTACGTGGTCGCCGAAACGCGGGAATTTATGCTTCAGTAACCGAGCAACACCATCCAACGTCCGATTTCGCCATACCCATCTGTAATACTTCAATGGAAGAAAAACAACCATACCTACCATCCCGATGAGTAGGATGAGTGCGCGCAGAACATTGGGGGTATCAATCACTCTGTCCAAACCAAACACGATCAGATAAGATATGATGAGACCAAAAATTGCTGCTAAAGTACCTTCCGCAAGTTTGATTATCCAGACACGTTTTCTATATTTTTCTAATGCTTTTTCCATACGAGGCGGCAGAGACACCGCGTTGGCTTATGATTGTGTTTGGATCATAGAAATT
>VXOP01000199.1 GCA_009839975.1 Candidatus Poribacteria bacterium | reverse complement strand
TTTACGAAGTGATGCAGATGTCGGTTAACTGGGAATATGCCACAGAAGACACTGAATTGTCAGAAGGCGATGAAGTAGCGTTGATACCACCCGTCACAGGGGGGAAAAATGTTTAAAATCACTGATGAAATTATAACAGAAACTCAGGTGCGTGAAGTTGTAGAATCGCCTGAAGCAGGTGCAGTCGTCCTGTTTCTTGGAACAGTACGGAACAATACTGATGGACGGCAAGTCAAACACCTCGAATATGATGCTTATACACCGATGGCAGAAAGAAAGATGGCAGAGATTGGACAAGAGATATTAGAAAAATGGGGAATCAAACACGTCGCTATAATTCACCGTGTCGGGAAACTGGAAATTGGTGAGGTTAGTGTCGCAGTAGGTGTCGCCTCCCCACACCGTAAAAATGGTTTTGAAGCATGTAAATATGCAATGGATCGTCTAAAACAGATTGTGCCAATCTGGAAACGCGAAGTCTGGTTAGATGGTGATGCTGAATGGGTTAAACCGGATGCCGTATATTTTGACAGAATTCGTTCATAGACAGAATCTATCTACGAACTGACTAAAAATATCAACACCCTTCCCAAACTGGTCTAGTGCCATCCATTCGTTGACGGTATGTGCTTGAAGGATACTCCCCGGTCCAATGATAACAGTCTCCATATACTTTGAGAACTCAGCTGCATCTGTACTGTAGGAAACAGTATGCGGCTCTGAATCACCCGTAATCTCAAGTGCTGCTTTTATTATTTCAGCATCCGGTTCTGTGCGAACAGGACCCGCATTGATAAATAGATCAAACGCTAAACCATACTTTTCAGCAGCTTCACGGGCACGGTCTATCCACGCCTCCGGATTGTCTCCCGGCATAGGTCGGTAGTTAATATTACAGACACTCTTGGGTGCCGTGATATTCGCCGTACATTCTCCATCACTAATCGTAATATTCCAATCTGTATAGGGTGGCGTAAACTCAAAATTGTAATACTTAGTATCTGTCGTCAATTCCTGATGAATATCGCGCATCTCAGATAGGAAAGGAATCATCTTTAGATTAGCATTGTCACCTTTATCTGTGCTACTATGCGCTGCGCGTCCGTAGGCAGTAACAGTAAATCGAACAGCACCTTTGTGCGCGTAAACGGCTTTTAGTTCTGTAGGTTCTCCAACAACGCCGTATTGTGGAAATCCGTGTCTTTTGAACATTTCTGACTTTTTTACGACTGCCGTTGCACCGAAATAACCAACTTCTTCATCCGCTGTGATGACAACATATAGTGGCGCGTCAAACTGAGATGATGAATATCGTGCAGCAACCGCAATCATGCAGGCAACACTGCCTTTCATATCACAGCTGCCCCGTCCATACAACTTACCATCAACAATCCGAGCTTCAAAAGGATTTTCCTCCCAACCAATTGCGGGAACAGTGTCAATGTGACCGAGGAGCGCGAGCCCGCGTTCTCCTGAATTACCACCTTTCCTGCCAATAAGGTTAACTTTTAACGTGCCAGCAGGATCCTTATATTCAACGCGTTCTACTTCACAATCTATAGATTCCAGTACATTGGTGAGGTAGTCCATTACCGCTACATTACTCTTAGGACTTACTGTATCATACCCTATAAGGGTTTTTGTCAATTCTATTGCATCCATAGTTAGGTTTTCTTACATCAAATGTTGAGAGGTACCTTTCATCTATAACATTATTCACAGAATTTTGAGAGTTGCCCAAGTGATTGTCATATTATTAGAATTATCTTTGACAGACAATCCTTTTGCCCTCATGTTCTGTTTAATTTCTTGTTCACTCAGAAGTCTATCATATACACGCACTTCGTCAATAATACCGTTTAGATAATAACCTAACGTTTCACCTATTATCAAAGGGTGAGTCGAAGCAGCAACGGTCGTTTCTTCCGATACGACCAACTTTCCATCTTGATAGAGAAACGCTGTTTCACCATCAGTCGTCATCACGACATGAGACCACTCTGCTTCTATCAGTTCTCCATCTTCATGAAAATCTACCCATTCCCATCCACCTTGAAACTGGTATTCGGAACTATACCGTAGGACATAACCCGATCCTGTCCACGTTAATGCTTTTATGAGAATACCTTGGTATTTATTGATCTGTGTAATATTGATCCAAAATTCAATAGATCCAGTACTGTCTAAACGGAGTGTATCTGTATCAGGGATTTCTAAATAATCGTCCACACCATCAAATGCTAATGCTTCTCCAAATCTACCCTTGGTTATTTTGGGTTCACCGTTGGTTGTGCCATCGTTACTACCCCAGGTATCTTTAACGGTATTGTCTTGAATTGTCGCTCTATTTAGGGACCAATAACTAACTAACCCATCAGTAACGACTTGTGCGTTCAACACATTTATCAAGACAACTGTGAGCAGAAAAATTGATAGTATAGTCGGAGTGTATCCAGTTTTTGTCACTTGTGCTCTGTCAATTCCTTTATTGTAGATCGGGTTTCGCTTCGCTCTACCTATAGGTGTAAAGTTAAGCAAACGGTTGCATTATTCTGAAGCCTTGTCAATACCCATTGTTATTAAGGTGTGTAAGCATTTTGTAGAAACGTATCAGTAAAGTTTTTGTAAAGTGCCAAGCCCCAGAGGGGCGAAAGGTGTATAGAAAACGTTGATATTACCTGAATAAGCCCCAGAGGGGCGAAAGGTGTAACATGTTACGGTATTAAATACACACGTTCTATATATCTTTCGCACCGCTGGTGCTTGGTCTCTTGTTTTTCACACGTTCTACTATATACCTTTCGCACCGCTGGTGCTTGGAACTTATTGTTCACACTTTCTTATCCTTCTAATCTTGAAATCCTGCAAATCCTGGTTCAGACAAGTAACCAAAACTTTACACACCCCAGTCTACGCAAGATGTTGCTTCAAAAACTTACCTGTAAAAGATTTACGTACTTTAGCAATTTCTTCTGGTGTACCTTGTGCTAATAACTGTCCACCCTTGTGTCCACCTTCCGGACCAAGGTCAATCACATAATCAGCAGTCTTTATGACATCCAAATGATGTTCAATAACGATGACCGTATGTCCAGAATCAACAAGTCTTCCGATACTGTCTAATAACTTCTGAATATCAGCAAGATGTAATCCCGTTGTCGGTTCGTCGAGTATATAGAGATTATGCTTACCGCGTTTGATTTTACTGAGTTCATTTGCAAGTTTAATCCGTTGTGCTTCTCCCCCTGAGAGGATAGGTGCAGGGTGTCCAATTTTAAGGTATCCGAGACCCAATTCATTCATTACACCTAATTTGTGGTTAATCAGACGTTGGTCAATGAAGAACGCAACGCCGTCCTCAATGGACATTTCAAGAATTTCGGATATATTCTTACCATTATAGGTTACTTCAAGCGTATCATCATTGTAACGTGCCCCTTTACACGTTGGACAGGTGACCTCAACATCAGGCATGAAGTGTAACTGAGTCGTTATTGAACCTTCCCCATGACATTCTTCACAACGTCCACCTTTCACGTTAAAACTAAATCGTGATGCAGTATAACCGCGTGCTTGTGCCGCAGGTGTACTTGCATAGAGCTTACGGATATTGTCATAAAATCCGATGTATGTGGCAGGATTTGAACGCGGGGAACGACCAATGGGAGACTGGTCTATGTTTATAACATCGCTGATGTTCTCGTGACCTTTAAGTTCATCGTGCTCACCGTAAAGAGTTCGACTGTCATGGTAGATAGAATACAGTCTCTTATATATAATTTCATTGAGTAGCGTACTCTTACCAGACCCAGAAGCACCTGTAATACAGATGAAGACTCCTAAAGGTATCTCAACGTTAATATTCTGTAGATTATTCTCTCTTGCGCCAGTGACGCTGAGAAATTTCCCGTTAAGATTTCTACGTTCAACCGGCATAGGAATTTCCAGTTTTCCGCTCATATACAAACCAGTCAAAGACTCGTCACTCTTCATTATTTTATCAAAGGGACCTTGCACTACTACCTGTCCACCGTGAACGCCTGGACCAGGTCCCATTTCAATGATATGGTCAGCTTCCCGTATTGTACTTTCATCATGCTCAACAACGATGACAGTATTGCCAATATCACGCAGTTTCTGTAATGTCTCAATCATCTTCACATTGTCCTTTGGGTGCAGCCCGATACTCGGTTCATCAAGCACATAGAGCATTCCCATCAATCCAGAACCAATCTGTGTAGACAAGCGAATACGTTGTGACTCACCCCCTGACAGTGTAGCAGACCTTCTATTGAGATTTAAATAGTCGAGCCCAATGCCAAGTAGCAGTTCAATTCGGGTTACCAATTCTCTGATCACACGTTTGCCTGCTTCCTGTTGTTTCTCAGGCAATTCTGTGATACTATTGAGGAAATCGCGCAATTGTTCAAAATGCAATTCTCCGACATCATGGACCGTCTTACCGTCAACAGTAACAAGTAAACGTTGTCGCTTCAGTTTTCTACCATGACAATCAGGACAAGTATGTTCCACCATTACCGTGCGTAGATATTCCTCCATACCAGAGTGTGCTTCTCCCTGTTTTCTGTACCTTCTGTACCGTCTATCAATCCGTGTGATAATCCCATCAAAACGTACTGGCATCCCGATGTGTCGTTGCTGCATAGGTTTGGCATCTTCAGCTTGACAGAGTGGAAACTCCTCACCACGTGTTCCGTAGAATATGATATCCACAAGCTCTTCGGGTAAGTCAGCAAAAGGCATATTCAGGTCAATCTTGTAATGTTGTGCCAAACTATACATCATCCGACCATCCCATCTGTCCGGGTCATAGTTAAATGCTTGTTTGACAAAAGCACCTTCTGCTATGCTGCGTGTTTTATCTGGAACAAGTAAATTCGGATGGACTTGTAGATAAGTACCAAGACCAGAACACGTTACACACGCACCTGTTGGTTCATTAAAGGTAAAATGGTGTGGTCCCAATTCGCACATCAATACACCGTGTTCTTCACATCCAAAGTCTGACATAAAATCATCAAGGTCTACATCTTCATCCTCCGATAGTTCAATATGAAAACGCATGAAACCTTCACCAACAACCATTGCATGTTCAAGTGCTGCCAATACCTGTTTATCAATATCCTTTCTTATATAGAATTTGTCCACAATCACCTGAATATCATAATCTTTATCAGGATCAAGTTCCACTTCTTCGCTAATGTCGTGTTCTACACCGTCAACGCGTACGTGTCTACAGCCTTTAGTTCTTATATCGTCAAAAAGGTATTCGTAATCTTCACCGTATATTTTAAAGACAGGTGCATGTATTTCTACTTCCGTGTCGTCTGGGAGGGATAGCAGCCTTTCCAAAATCTGATAATGGGTCCTGATTGGGATCTCTTTTTCACAGTAAGGACAGTGTGAAATGCCGATAGTCGCAAAGAGCATACGCAAATAATCCTGCAGATCGGTCATGGTACCTACGGTTGAACGCGGATTCATTGTAACCGTTTTCTGCTCAATTGAGACAACAGGGGACAGTCCATCAATGAAATCAACGTCAGGTTTTTTCAACTGCGTAATAAACCTTTTGGCATAAGTTGACATTGATTCCAGAAACCTACGTTGTCCCTCAGCATACACAGTGTCAAATGCTAATGAAGATTTTCCTGATCCACTGATTCCTGTTACAACGACAAGTTGATCGCGCGGTATCTCTACTTCTATATTTTGCAGGTTATTTTCTCTCGCCCCTTTTACTGAGACACTCTGTCTCATACTTGTTCTCCTTGCTTATTAGTAAATCCAAATTGAAAAAAATGTCCGATGTGAATGGTCTTCTTACATGCAGTTGTTAGAATGGGAATTATCTAAATTATACCATGCAAATTTACGAAAAAATAACAGCTATAGTTACGTGCGAAAAGTGTTGTTTGTATTCGCGCAATTTATTACCCTTTATCCTATCATCTGCAACCTTCGTTTTTCCATTCCCTTATTCAACATCCAACTCTCGTATTATAGATGTTAAATCCCATAGTAGTATGATGTCATCAAAGCCAACACTGGCAATGGTATTCCCATCAGCACTAAAAGATAAATCGGTAATATTTCTTGAATGTCCAGAAAGCGTTTTTACCCGTTCTCCAGTACGTAAATCCCATAGGTTTATAATTTCAGTATCGTATCTTGAATTCTGCCCAGGGACTTCAGTTGCCAATGGTAAACCGTTAGGGTAAAACATAACATACCAGAAAATATGTTTATCGCCAGAAATTGATTGTATTTGCTGTCCGGTATCTATATCCCATAAACGGACTGTTCCATCTTTACCTGTACTTGCTATTGAATGATCATCAGGACTAAAGCTTATACTGGTAATAGCACCTGCATGACCATCTAATGCCTGTTCCTCTTTCCATGTAGAAACATTCCATAGATGGATATTTCCTTTCTTATCACCGGTAGCAAGTTTACTACCATCCGAATTGAACATTAAGACCATTTTCGAATTAGAATGTGTATTACGTTCGGTATCTCCCCCTCGCTCTGTGAGAGTCTTATGTTTTCCTGTGCTTACATCCCATATTAGGATCGTTTCGTCTTGTCCTCCGCTGATAAGTGTCTCTCCATCAGGACTAAATGCCACATTTTCTATTAAATTTTCATGACCTGTTAGCGTCTGTGTGAGTCTACCGGTAGCAACATTCCACAAACGAATCGTCTTATCTTCGTATGCAAAACTCCAACTCGCGAGTATAGTGCTATCCATACTAAACACAACACCTTTAATCGGCCCTTTATTGTCTTTTATTGTTCGCTTGTGTTCACCAGTATTAGCATTCCAAAACCGAATTAAACCATCCTTACTTGCGCTCCAACTCACTATTGTTTCTCCATTTGGACTAACCAGAACGTCATTTGACCATGTGCCATCAGAGCTATTTGTCTTCTCCATAAGTGTATGCAAATGTTTCGTAACGGTATCCCACAGAGATATAGCTCCGTCAGCTTCTGAAATGACGACTTTCTCTCCTTTAGGAATGAAAGCAATAGAATATGTATCATCCTTTATACGATGATGAGTATCCCTTGGATTAAGATTTGAAATAGTCCTCTTAAGTTTCCCTGTCATAATATCCCATATACGAATGCCACCTGGATAATCTACAGTTGCCAGCGTCTTTCCATCAGGACTAAAAGATGCATTCGTAAGGTAACCGGTATCTCCGGTGAAACGTCTACGTTTACCTGTTGCTATATCCCACATTCGAATTTGGTAATCATTCACCAAACTAAGAATCGATTTTCCATCTGGACTAAACAGAATAACTTCTACCCCTCCTACATAACTTTTCTCCTTGTTGTCTTGATTTTTATCGGAAAAAGTCTGTTTAAGTTCACCAGCCGTTGAATCCCACAGATGGATTGTTCTGGATTCGCCTGCGGTGATGAGTAAACTTTGATCCGGACTGAAAAATACCCTTTCTATTTTTTCTTTTTGGAAACTCTTTTCCGAAATAACACCTTTACTTGCAAAAGGTAGTTTTAGTTCCCCTGAAGCACTATCCCAAAAATTAATCGTCATATCCCTGCTTACACTAATTAGTGTGCTGCCATCCGGACTGAATGATAAGAAAGTAATATTATCCTGATGCCCTGTTAGCGTTCGTATGTGTTTCCCTGTTTTAACATCCCACAAACGTATTGTCTGATCATGACTCCCACTTGCTATGATTTTGTCATCTGGACTATATGTCAAACAGCCAATATAGTCATTATGTCCTTTGAGTATATGTTTGGAAGTATTCGTCTTTGAATCCCGTATATGAATTTCCTTGAAACTTATAGTTACAAAAGTGTTTCCGTCTGAACTGTATGTTGCATGGTGAGGGAAATCATATCTCGTCTTTGTTGCATGGCGAGGGAAATCATGTCTCGTCTTTGACGATTTCTTGATTTTCGGTAAAGTAACATCCCAATGGGTAATTTTATGGCTGAACCTCTCCATACCTGCAAGAACTGTCCCATCATGATTAAAATACACTTTCTCCATTTCTTGATTACTTCGAGATAACAATGCTTGTTCCTGATATGTATCAGTATCATATATCCAAATACCAATGGTAGTTGCAACTGCAAGTATAGATCCGTCAGGTGAATATTGCATATCATTGATCCGTCCCTTTCCAAGACGGGCGATTGCACCATCAGGTAATTCCCACTGTGTGTAGTCTTGAGCATATATATTAAGTATGCCGATTTGAAGAAGGAGTAACAAGTAAATTATAGATAGTACTGTTCTTATCATTTGTAAAACCTCCCATTACATTCTCTTCATAACGATATGTTCCGACTATATTATTTATTTTACCATCTCCGTGTTCTCGTCACTGTTCCTCTGAGATAACACTGTAAAATCCCATAAGAGTGTTGTGCCATCAATACCAGAACTAACGAGAGTCTGTCCATCTGAACTGAATTTTAGGTAAGTAACCTGACCTACATGTCCATTAAAAGTCTTAATTCGTTTCCCTGTAATAACATCCCATACATTGATCGCACCATCAACACGGCCACCTACAAGGAGAGTACCATCAGGACTAAACGACAACTGAACGATCTGCCTTATGTTGTCTTTACTATATCCACCGATTATATATTGATTGTGAAGGATACCTATTTCCTCTCCAGTATCAGCATTCCACAAATAGATATTTCCATCTATATCTGCCTTCACCAACATTTTATATTCTGAATTTAAAGCCAAAAAACTAAACATACTTGGTTTTTCAGGAATTATCTTTTTCGGTTTGTTATTAGTAACATCCCACACAACAATTTCTGAATCTGTACAATATGCAAGCATACTCCCATCTGAACTGATTGGTGTATTAACAAGAAATTGAATTGTGTATTTAACCTGTTTGGTTAATGTTGTATGTGATCCTGTCTCTAAATCCCACAGATAAAGGGAGTATGATTGATCTTTCTTATATTTCCTTGATAATGCGAAATTTCCATCTGAACTGAATCCTATATTCGAACTATATACACCTACTGCAAAACTATACTTCTGTCTACCCTTTTTAATATCCCATAGACGAACCATCTCGTCATGACCGTGACTGATAAGTGTTTCATCATCCTTGAACATAATGTGTGACACTTGATCAGAATGTCCTCTTAGTGTTTTTTTATGTTCACCTGTGTCAACTGTCCATATCCGGATAGTCTTATCCAAACCTCCACTTGCCAGAGTTTTTCCATCTGGACTGAAGGATAGACTATACACCTGCTTCTTATGACCCGTGAGTATAGTCTGCACTTCCTGTGTGTTTAAATCATAGAGAATAATGTTATTCTTTCCATAAATCGTAGCACCAATTATTCTATCTGGACTAAACACTATATTTTTTGAAGCAAATCCAGGCCCATGTCCAACAATAGTATTCTTATGTTCCCCTATGTTAAGATCCCACTGATGGATAATTCCATCCATACTTGCGCTTGCTAAAGTTTCACCGTTTGGACTGAAGGAGATGCTATGCAGATCTTTAGAATTTGTTCTGAAAGTGTGCTTACGTCTTCCAGTGGCAACATGCCATACACGTATTGTTTTATCTTCACTCATGCTGGCAATAAGACTACCATCACGACTGAAGGTTAAACGCAAAATAGGTTTCTTATGTCCTTTTAAGGTCTTATGTAATGTTTCTGTCGCAGCATTCCACAAACGAACCGTCTTATCCCTACTTCCAGAGGCAATCATTTTCCCATCAGGACTGAATGAGACACAGGTGATACTCTCCTTATGTGTATCATTTATTTTCTTATTCGTTTCAGTTCCTAAATTCCCGAATCGGATTGTCTTGTAATTTCCATTAACCACCGATATCCTATCTTTGTGAAATGTTATATCAGATTTGCGATCTAAATTTATATTCCAATCCTGTTTATATACTCTTTTTTTTACATCCCAAATACGCAAACCGTAATCACTCCAACAAGCTAATGTTGTCCCATCCGGACTGAAATTTACACCTATTATATCATACCTATGTCCCATAAATGTGTGCATGAGTTTATGGGTTTCAACATTCCATAGTCGAACCAATTTATTTCCACATGCAGCCGCAAGTGTTTTTCCATCCGGACTGAATCCTATAGAATTCACACCTTCTCCATCCTTAGTAAGGAGTGCAAGTTCATTACCACTCTTCGAATCATAAAGCCACGTTCCTATAGAGCTTGCAACAGCGAGTATAGTACTGTCTGGAGAATACGCCAAATTATTGACTTTCCCCTTACCGATACGTGCTTTCACACCTTTCGGTAAATGCCATTGTGGCGTATTTAATTGTGCAATATTCACATCAAGTATATCCGGTGTTGAAGGATAACGAATTAGCCAAATAACTACAACTATGAAGATAACCAAAATTATGATAACTAATGCATTTTTCATCTCATTACCTCCTTTACGAACCCTCACTTACAGAAAAGGATTGTCAATATCATAGAAATATGCTGGTTCATCCACCGAAACTTTGCTATCCATCGTCAATCTTATAGGTGAAGAGAACAACTCCAGAACGTCCTTCCGTGATAACCATTCACATGCCATACTGAGCCAAAGCTGCCGACTGCCAAAATGATCATAGATGTCAGATAAGGAACGTTCCCCACCAGCATCCTCAAGAAAATCAAGAATAGGACTAAAAAACGTTTGTATGTGGTCTTCTAAGTATATGTCAATGTAATCCAATACCTTTTCAAGTACCAACTCATCCTTCGGATTATCAAGCACATCTGTAAATACAACTTTAAAAAAGTTGGGATTGAGTTTGAGTGCTTGATAAATTGCCTTGCGTTGAGGTACCTCTCCGTTCATGATGGCTTCGATACGTGCTAATTGTCTAACTGCAATCATCAAGTAATAGAAAGTGTAATTATAGTCCTTTTTCACATAGAACCATTTCTCAGTCTTGTCAAGTATCGTCGTTAATCCTCCTGCCATATTCAACAATTGCGACTGTCTATCACGTTCCCCGATAAAATCAAGACCTTCATGCAACTCTCTAAGCGTTGGATCCTTGGTAAAGAGTATTTCACTTTGAGCATATATTGCATGCAAATGACTTCCCTGTAAGTTACGTTCCAGTAACTTCTTATATCCATTTCTGTTTACCAATCGCACGCTAATAGGAATCCCATCCTCAATTAATTGATACGCTTGCTGTTGATACTTCGTACCATCTCTCATAATGAGTGTGATGTCAATTTTAGTCTTCTCCCAAACGTTCTCCTCTTTGAGATTACTTGTGAGAATTGCAGCGACAATATAACGATCCGCTACGATTGTGTCAGTGAACCTTTCTAAAGCATCCGCAATCTGTGGATGAACTTCTGATTTCAGTTTAGGTGCGCGGAGCTCAGTTTCCGATTTATCATAATAGTATGCCGGCTCCTCTAATGTAATCTGACTCTTAACCGTCAACCGAATAGGTGTTGATACCTGTTGAATCACCCCTTTCCACGCTAACCATTGACATAATACATCAACAGATGCATCATCAAACTTGGTATGAAAATGTGCGTTCAATTCAGAATTTGATCGCGGACCTTTCTGTTCTTCAAGATAATCCAAAATCGGTTGGAAGATGAACTCTCTTTCATCAATATAAGCGTTCACCGCATCGAGTGCATCTTGTATCACTTTGTCATTTTTTTCGCAGTTTATTAGGTCAGTATATACATGTCCGAAAAAGTCTGGGTTATATTCCAAAGCCGGTTGTATAACTTCTCGCGCGGGAATCTCATTATTCAAAAGCACCTCAATACGTGCTAAACTCTCCACAACACTTAGGAGTGACAGGAAGCAAGTTATTATATCCCGATTCACATAAAACTGCTTTTCTGCATAGATGAGTGTTGGTAATGTCCCCGCAATAACATTGAGCAGCTGTAGTTGTTTATCACGCTCACCTATACTATCCCGACTTGCGTTCTTATCATACCATTCCTTGATAGAGTCATCACGAGAAAATAACAACGTACTATGTGAGAAGTAAGAGTGCATGAACGAACCTTCTTGCGCGCTCTCAATCGCACGTTTGAACAAACTGCGCGGGGTCAAACTTGCATGTATCATCACATCATTTTCTACAAGTGAGAAAAACGATTCTCTTGGACGGATACCATCCTTACCGATAATCTCAACATCTAAATCGGATTTTTCCCATACCTGTGCATAAGAGAAACTACCAGCAACAATCATCGCAAGCATATTCGGATCCGCCTTTACCCTCTCAACAAGCATGTCGACGGCTTCATAATACTGTTGTTCAACATCATCCTGTGTTCGCATGGTTTCTTTCCCTTATTTCTTACTTATCCTTCTGAATTACCCTCTTCGTCTGATAACTTCAACGCAGTCCGAACCGCTTCCCGTACTTCTCCACAGATACGCATTGCATTCTCTGCATCACTTGCAGTCGCAATTTCCTCTGGATACCGAGAATCCACAGCATGTTTTGTCAATGTCAATAAATCATTCTGCCATACACGCCATGCGGGAATTGTCGGTAGAATTAAGTCTAACAGATCATTCAAATTGTGTGTTCTCTGTATAGGAATGTTATTCTCTTGAAGCCACGCTTTCAGATATTTCTCTACACACTGTTGCGCCAAAAAACAGATAACATGGTATACAGGACTTGACCCGTAATGAAGTTGTTCAGCTGCACTGAAATCACCTTCAGCCTTTTCTACCCATTCTAAGGTTATCGGGTTCATTTCTGTATTCACTTTTTTGTATGGTATGATATAGAAACCGTCGGTTTCATAAAGCACCTGACCCTTCTCAGTGATTTCACGCAGAAACCAATCATTGTATGAAAGACGATATGCAATGTATTCTGGAGAACGGACGAGTAGGTCAATGTTAAATCGACTCGGAATTTGTTCCTTAATCTCATTTTCTCTGTCGCGTGCTTCAGATTTGTCAACTGGCATTACAACTAAGAGATCAACATCAGAGCTTTCAGTCGGTGTACCGTACGCATAAGAACCGTAAAGAATAATCTGTAATGGTGCGAATTCACGCACAATATCATCACAAGCAGCTAAAATCTCTTCGCGACTTACCATCTTAACATCCTCAGAACGGCACTCTTGTATACTGTTTCTACACATACCACTATTGAAAGAAAACTACTTGGGTTCTACTAAGGAATTGATATATGATTCTTGATAGATATCCCAATTGTCCGTAGGTGGTATATCTAAAATTCCCGATTTCCACACTTCAGGTTTGTCTTTTACTCTCATCAAATAATCGCGTGCATTGAGACAATGACAATATTCATCCAGATTTTGTATCGTCATACCTCTATCAATCAAAGTTTGCAACCATTCATCGCGAGGATATATCTCATCAACCTCGTAAAGCGGGACCAACTTCCCACTATATTTCAATTTCTCTACACCGTTGACTGAGTAGCTACGGTTGATCGTGATACCCGCATGCCTTCTGTCATAATCAGAATCATAATTCGCCATCAATAACTGCACTATATCATAAGTAGATTGCTGATCAACTTGTGTTTCTGTTTTGACATTAATATGCTCAGATCGAATTTCAATGACATCTCTTTGTTGTTCAATCTGTTCATTTAAACTCTCTAATTCTTCCTCAGCGTTCTCAATAAATTCCTGCATCTGTTCACGTATTTTTTCAATCTGTTCCTCTGCAATTTCAGCATTCTGTTCCATCACCTCGTGAGCTCTCTCAACATGTTTCTCAGCACTTTCTCTAACTCTCTCCAGATGATTTTGGATGCCTTCTACTTGTACTTCAATAGTACGACTAATTTCGTCAGTATCTTCATGCAAACTCTGAATCCGTTCATCTATATTTCTCTCGTGTTCTTCCTTAGCTCTATGCAAACGTTCGATCTGTTCTTCCGCAGATTTAGTTTCCGCCTGTATTTGCTTCTGTAAATTTTCAATATGTTCTTCAGAGGACCTCCTTTGTCCCTCTAATCGTTCCTGTATTTTCTCAATAAATTCCTCACCGAACCTATTGTTTTTCTCAATTGCTTCATGTATTGTGTCTATCATCTCCTGTGCATGCTGAATATCTTTCATCTGTCTTCTCCTTATTGCAGATTCATTTTCTGAATTGGTTATCATGGTGAAATATGTAAATATGTTTACACATCTTCTGTAGGAGGG
>VXOP01000012.1 GCA_009839975.1 Candidatus Poribacteria bacterium | reverse complement strand
TAGTAAGGCGATTAACAGTAGATAGGATATAAATTTTTTCATTTTTCTATCTATCCTGTGAATCCGCAATTCAGATTGCGTACACATTCAACCCGACCGAGGTTCCTTGGAAAACCACCTTAGAAGAAAACAAGCACGCCTTTTGTGAGGGGCGCGCTTGCCATGTGAGTTGTGCCTACTTTTTAGACGGTTTGGATGATTTAGAAGGTTGAGCAGGCTTAGAAGAAGTAGGTCTGGACGAAGAAGATGATGGTTTTGGTTTCGCTGGCGGTTTGCGGAGCGGCCTTCTGGGACCAGCTGCTTTCACTATTTCATTAAGCTTGGTTTTCGTTGAAGGGGTTTTCTTATTTCCCATGATGTAACTCCTTTAATTCTATGTATAAGAAATTTTTTAGCATTGCCTTGCAACTGTCTATTTTACTACACCTTTTTGTAAATTTAATGCTATGAATATGGCTGTAAAAGAAACAGCAGCAATATAGGTAACAACAGAAACATAACTCAGAAAACGTGTTATCTTTGATGCGAAAGGCATTTGCTTTCCAGCATCTTCGTCACCTTCTAAATAGTACTTTTCATTGATTATGCGTTGTTTGTTTAACGCGCTTTGACCAAAAAGGTACGACATGAGGGTTGAAGTAATCGCAATGACAAAAATCACCCAAGAGGTATACAATACCCATACATGTGAGGCTTCTGCCAGTTTTACTACGTTTCTTATGAATACCAACGACAAACCTAAACCCGCACTTGACAACGAGAGAATCGCTTTGTCAAGGTTCTCAACATTTGACAGATCGCGCTTAGAAAGGTCTTCTTCCTCTTTAACGTATAGTTCAAAGAGTTTTTCTTGGTCATCATCTGAATTTTGACGTTCTTCATCCATAATGTTTCCTACCTGAAAATCGAATTAACAATTTTGTCACGTTTTAATGGACAAAATAAGTATAACATATTTTAACAAAACATGCTAATTTTATCTGTTAGAGGCGTAAATATTTTGTCAATTTCTGAATCTCGGATTATCGCGTATGACTCGGATGAACGCGGATTTTAAGAGGTATTTTGTTACAACCATGTCTTTTCGAAAATGACTGTGGGGTGTGTGAGGGATAATCCGCGAAATCTGCGTAATCCGTGAAAATCCGCGATTCAGACAATGGTTACGGCACACGGAGCGGCCTACTACTTTTAATATTCCAAATCACGTAAGTTATGCACCCGCATCACCTCGTTCCCCCGCGGATCAATTACCTTGACTGCTGCACACGCATGTTCACCCGAAGGAAATGGCAAAGATTCTGTACCACTAAATTTCTCAAAACACTCTGGGTCAACTACACTTTTGAGATCGCGCGCAATTTTATCCCAGGCTTTTTTGTCGGGAAAGAAGGCTTGTGTAATGCAGAAGTCCCGACCGTTATAGTCCGAATCAATGAACCACGCTGCAACTTTATCTGCACCAGCAGAATTCACCGTGTTGTCCACAGGATTATAAATATCCACACCCTTCATCTTGACGATAAATTCTCCATTGTCTGCTGCCTTGAGTTCCGTACGGGGCAAACCAAATACGGTAAACAGTTGACTGGTCGGTGTCTCCTTGAGCAGGTCGTCCATCGCCACGTCGGGGTTGATATATGCCATGTGAATGCGCACCCTCGGATTCGGATCTTTTTGGATTACGGCTTGTGCTGCATCATCAAAACTGAACCCCGCAAAAACCAATTCACTATAACCACGGCGCGAAGCAATCGGTAAGCAATCTTCAACTTGCATCACCGTCACGGGGCCGTGTTGTGGGCCAAATACAACAGCAACGTTCTGATCTGCATCGCTATCCTCCCAATGTCCTTCAGCGTGGAGAACGTCCCCCTCAAGCGGGTCAAGTGTAGCGAATTTCATCGTTTTGTTATCTGGAAACTTCACACCATCATTCTTAAGCAAGCGAATTATCTTATCAAGGTATGCCTCTGCATTTACTGCCTCGTGTCCTTCATCTTCATCTTCAAAAGTGTCTGTCGGATCTTCCGGTTCGCCACCAATCGGTGAATTGAGATCAAGCGACTCTTCGGCGGGTTGTACTGCTTCCACTGTGAAAGGACCGCTTACCCGGATCCGCTTACTGTCCTTTATCGGTTGATCAACTAACTCCTTACATTCGGAGACATCAGCGATGCATTTATTTACCTCATCCATCTTTGCACGCCACGCGTTTCGGTAATCTGTTAATGCCTCTTGTAAAGGTTCGGGCCAATCGGGATCGGTATCAAAAGGCACTTCCCACTCCTGCCATGCGGTATCTGGCAGCTGCCAACGTCGTCTATCAGCGTCTGTAATGGATCTTTTCCCTTCGCGTCTCTCCTTTTCTGCCAGTTTAGCGTGTAGTTTCGTTCGAATTTCTGGCGTAATATTTGCTAATGCGTTATTTAACGTCTCCAATTTCCCTGTGAGAATCGGCTCATGCTTTTCAAAGATAGGATCAAGTGCTGTATTTTCTGTAATGCTTCTACGTTTAATTTGAGGCACGGTTTCATTGACAAATCCACCTGCGACACCATTCACTTCGTCCTTGAGTTTGTAATAGTCAAAACTGCCTGTCAAGAGACGTTGGCGTGCTAAGGCGATTGCAACACGACTTGTGTCAATCGTAATCCAACGTCTACCCCACTGCTCAGCAACGAAAGCAGTTGTGCCACCACCACAAGTTGGGTCAAGGACAAGATCGCCAGGATCTGTAGTCATCAGGATACAACGTTGAATAACATTTTTATTAGTTTGAACCACGTATATCTTTTCTTTAGAAAAAGTGGACTCAACTGTGCCTGTCCAAACATTGTCGTATTTTACATACGGAAAATCATTGGGACACCTCATCCAATTATTACGGTTTGGAGTCAGACGTTCTGCCTTAGCTAATCGTTTGTATTCTTCAGATTGCTTTGAAAATCTCATTTCCATTGGTTTATATGGTTCTCCCGAAATCTTATCCTTTACAGTGAAAACACTTTCAATTTGTGATTGAGTTCTTTCTTTGAACATCTGGTGAAATTTAAACTCAGGTGTTTTCTTATACCAAAGAAGCACGTCATATAGACGTTGAATACGATGGGCATTCTGATTTGCAGCCGTTTGAAAATAAATCATTGCAATGAAATTTTCACGTTCAAATACCTCATCCATTATATTTCTCAGAAGGTGTGCATGCTCATCATTGATTTGGAGAAAAATGCTACCGTTATCATGTAACAAATCTTTCGCCACATACAGTCGGTCGCGCAGGTAGGCGAGGTAAGAATGGATACCAAGTGACCATGTATCTCTGTATGCCTTTATTTGCTCAGGTTCGCGGGTCAAATCTTGATCTTTGTCACTATTCTTGGCACTGTATTGAAAGACAGTGGGTTGAAAGTTAGATGCAAACTTGATGCCGTAAGGCGGGTCAATGTAAATCATCTGTACCTTACCTGCAAGGTCTTCTCGGTGTGCAAGAGAACTCATTACGGTAAGACTATCCCCCAAGATAAGTCGGTTTGCCCAATCCACGTCGTGCTGGTAAAAATCGACTGCTTCAGCATAATCTTGCTGTGGGTCCGCAAAGAGGCTACGTTGGACGTTTTCGCGAGCTGCTACCTTCAAGATGGCTTTGGCACTCACACGTTCATGGATATGCAACGCAACTGGATCCGCGGTAAAGGACTTTTTCTTCTGTTTACCTGACCATTCTAACCACGGTTCATGCTGTTTAAGTGCATCTGCAATTGTTTTGGTTTCTTCAGCGGTGAGCGGTCTTTGCTGTGCTTCTTCAAGTAGTTCAGGTAATTTATCCGCATCACCGTTTGGATCAAATCGGAGGTTTGGGGGGAGGTGTGGGTTGTATGAATATTCCTGTTTCGGTTTTTCTTGGATTTTCCCTTGTGCTGCGATTCCTGCAGGTGGGTTGTTTTTTCGTTTTGCGTCATGTCGGTAATCTTGGACCTCTTTTTTTGGGGTGGTGCGTTTTTTTCTTGCCATTATCTAGCCTCGTTATGAAAATTGATTCTTGACAAACAGTCAAGTTTATATGATAATATATCAGATAAACGTTCTTAAGTCAAAGAGGAAAAATATCTCGATAGAGCATTCGGTTTTCAGATGTATTTTGGAGTAGACATGGAGGTAAAAAGTGATTAACGATACCCTTTATGAGCGAATGAATAGAATCCGTGATTTAATCAATATACCCTGCAAGCAACATATATTGCTGCAAGATCGTGTCGTTTGGAATGCGTTATGTGATTCTATGGATGCAATTGAAGATATAGAAAAGGTTTTGGAAGATTACCTCAAAGAAGAGGGTGATAATTTTAGCAGACTATCTACTAAGAGAATTGCTCAAAATAGCCTGCGTATAGTCATGCTTTGTTAACTTCTCTTCTCTTGACTTACTGTATACCTCTATAACAAGTCAGAGATTTTCAGGTGAATGTTCCTCAATCACATTGTTACAACTCTCTTCTAAAGTGGTAAGATAGTTATCTGTCTCAAATTTAATCTTTGTTGCTTGTTCGCTGATGTGGTTCTTTGCAACCTCACCAGTATCGCGGAGAATCCTCTTACATTCAATGTGAATTTCGTTTGTCAAACGCTGCAGAGGCAATTTGTCTATAAATAACTCTTTGACTAAGATTCCGTATTTTGTGAGTCTTCTTAGTGCCGTGAGTATTCCAATGACGGGAATAACGACTGTAGCAACCCATTCCAACACCTCAGACAGTGCTTCTTCACCTATTAACTCAACTATCAAATCTTTTATGATATCTGAAATCTCATCAGTGAAGTCTGATATCCACTCTAATGGTTTCATAATAAGCAGCGGTAAATCGATGTTTTCTGTTAACTGCTTTATCCCCGGGTTTGTCGTAAGGACGTAAGCAACTACATCTGTGCCTATGTTACGTTGAAGTTCCATAATTTCACGAAGTGGATCACTCTGATCAAGCAATTGATTCAGTTTATCTGGATTATTCACTAGATACTTCAATCCTTTTTCAATCTCCATTGAGAATTGCATCGGTTCAGTTTGATGTAAAAGGTTAGTCAGGCCAGCGATAGCATCTGTCTCAATAGACTTTAGATCACAACTTAACTGGTCCCAGGGAATCAAATTATCAACTTTCTCTGAAAGTTCTGCTTCAAATTCTTTACGCCATTTCCGCCGCGGCAATGCCGCCTTCAATGCAGGAATGTAAAGATCAGCACATTCCGATTCAATTCGTTTCTCAAGTGATATGGAATATTTAGCAACTATGCTATCCATTGCTTGATGAGCAGAGGTTATACACTCTGGGGTTTGTGAGGAGAATCTTTTTCGTATTGATTGTGAGTTTTCCTTCGTGTATTGGGCGAATTCAACAAGTGCAGCTTTTGCTTCTGTTTCCTCCAAGTATTCAATTCTCAAACTGAGAAGATATAGTAGTCGATCAATGAGCCTAGATTTTGCTTCTGCTTCCTTACGGGCCCGTTTTTTGTAATAGATCTTTATACATAGAACGACAATCACACACAATAAGGCAAGACCAAAGACAATTAGCAGGATGTTATGTTCATTCATGTATGTCCTCCTAAGTTTGTATTGCCATTGGATATTTGAGACACTCTCTAAACCAAGATTGTGATACAATAACAATCTGAATGAAAGGAGGCTGCGATGACCAAACGAAAAAGATTCACCACTGAGTTTAAAGCGGTAGTCGTTCAGGCAGCACTCATAGATGAAAGATCATAAGTTGTACGATTTCAATGCGACAACCCGTTATCTTGTGCTATAGGATAAACTGACATAGTAATATATGATGTCCAAACACCGAGAATAACAGGCATTTCGTCTCTATGAATAAGTTTATGATACGCAGTCTCAGTAACAACTACCTTGCTTTTGTTATCTTCAATAGTGAGTTTTAGATTCGACAAAGACAATGCTTATGAGCATGTAGACAACTAATCTTTTTTATACAGAATCTACTCCCTTATTTTCAAATCCTCATAAGGTTTTCTGTCAGTATCCGTAACCCGTAGATAGAACCCCCACGACATTTCTTCATTACAAACTTTGACAAGGATGGTATTCTCACCTGCCTTGAGTGTTACAGGAATAGTGTGCTTGTCAAGTATTGCTGTTTGAGCACTGAGATCTGCAAATACTTCTGTGCCGTTTAGCCATATTTTTGATTGGTCATCACTGCAAAATCGTAAAAGAACTTCCCGTTCATCAGGAGAGGTTATAGTTGTCCAGGCATAGGCGACACACCAGTCGATATCCTCTCCGAAATCTATGAACCCGTCAAAAGCATCGTCCGTAAACTTTTTCCAACTTATCTGTTCGTCTACACCATGATATTTTGCGGTAAGGTCAATCTGCGTTATGTCTTCGGGGATGTATTCCGTATTGTATCCGATTCCCACCGTGTTATCAAATGGACCTAAGACCAGCCATGCATTCTCATGAATCATACCGGTTTGCCGCATTTGTTCCATTGCCTTGTCGGGCATGTTGTTTATGCTATAGTATTCAGCCAAGCCGCGGTTGACATTCACGTTGAAGATCGGTTCGGGAGGGGGTGCGTTCAGCAACGCATCAGCAGTTTTGAATTTCAAATCCTCGAACGCATTGCCGTCAGCGTCGGTAAACCGCATATACATATCCCAAGTTTGCGTTGAATTGCAGATTTTGATAAGGATGGTGTTCTCTCCCTGTTTCAATGTAACTGGAATGGTATGACGATCAATTTGTACAGCACCACCACCAACACTTGCTCTGGAATGTTCAAAGACCTTTTCCCCGTTTAACCAGATAATCCCTTGGTCATCGCTGTCAAATCGGAATGTAATGTTCCGTTCAGTTGGTGAAATAACAACCGTCCATAGATAAGCGACGCTCCAATCCTTGATACCATCGTCGTTACCGAAATCATAACGTCCATCAAGTTTATTATCAATCGACTTTTCCCAACTTATGAGCTTATCCTTATCTCTCCCGAAGTATTTTGCGGTTGTGTCAATTTGTGTGGTTTCCTCTGGGATGTAAGCCGTATAGTAACCGACACTATCCTTATTGTCAAACAGACCTAAGATTATCCAAGCAGTATCTGGAACAAAACCGGTTTTTAGAAGGTATTTTTCTGCATTTTCAGGGGTATCATTTTCTGCATAATATTCAGCAAAAATAGTGTAGATCTTTGGGCGAGCATTTGAGCTTTCTGATAGCATTGAATCTTTAAATGTATCCAGCATCTGTATGTAACGTTCCTTGTCATTAGCAATATTGATAACTTCGGCGATGTCCTCCCAAAACATATCCATATAATGCTCGTTGGATATGAGGCTTAACGCATGTTTGAAATGATTTAGTGCTTGATCATAGAGTCCATTGGCGACGCATGCACGTCCAAGTGTTGTGGGATATTGATACCCTGAATAGGTGTATTTATGGTATGCGCGTTTTGCGTAAAATAGTGCTGTTTCTGGGTATAGTGCTTTATCAAGGAGTTTCTCAGCAAAATTACGATAATAGGATGCGCTTTGTGCACTATTGAGTTCTTTCTGTCGAATTTGCAGCCAGGTGTCGTAGGTGAGTTCCGCTTTTTCGGTATTGCCTATTCTTTTGTAGAGATCCCCTAACAGTTCGTGCAAGACAGCACTTTTATCCATTCTTGGTCTGAGCTCTTCAAGGATAGCAATCTGCTTGCTTTCTTGTCCTTCATCAGCATAAAACTCGATAATTGCCTGTGCTGCTGACTCGTGGTTACCCATTGAGAGTGGTGCATCCAATGCGCGACGATACACCTTTTCTGCGTCTGGTTTTCTGTCAGAATTGATATAGATTTTCGCCAATAGGTCGTAAAGTTGGTATGAAGTCGGATCAAGTTCTATTGCTTTTTCATAAGCATCTATTGATTTTGCTGATTGTTCTATGTTTGGTTCTTCAGTTCCAGTGTCTGTTTCACGGTTCTCTTGTGGTAGATTTTGATAGAGGGTTCCAAGTTTTGTGTACCACTGTGAGTTTTCTGGTTCAAGTTCGGTGAGTCTCTCATATTGTGCAACCGCTTCCTTAGTTTTCTTAGTTGCTTCGTAACTTTGTGCCAGCTTCAAGATGTGTTCAGGATCGTTGGGATTTTCTGCAACCTGTTTCAGTTGTTCCGGTATCCATTTTTCATAGAGTTTTCCGGCTTTCGCCGCTTCGTTCATGCCACTTTCTGCTCTGTATTGATTGCTGCGGTCATCATTTGCCATGTTCTGATATGCCTTAAAAGCGTCTTCATAACGTTTTGCACCGAGGTAGCACTTCCCAAGAATCTCATACAGATACCCCAGTCCCCAATCGTCTCCTGAAGTCTCTGCTGTCGAAACAGCCTTTTCTGCAAGCTTAATAGCTGGAGCAAACATTTCATTCTTAAGACAGATGGTTGCAAATGATCCATAGAATGACATGACACTATGTCTATCGTTGATTGATGCCAGTGCATTTTCGGCTTGGTTTAATACCGCATTGACTTTATCAGGTTGGTTGCTTTTATGGAAGGCAGCAGCTGCGTGATAGAAGCTGAGAATATTCCTTCGTCTTAACGGATCAACTGTGCCAAGGGCATGATATGTTTCGGCTGCTTTCTTGTAATCACTGGTCTCCCAATAGATATCAGCAAGTAGCTCAAGAACAGCACGACTGGTAGCATCCTCTTCAAGTTTTCGCTCGAAAAGGGTTCTCAATTCCTGAAGTTTTCCACGTTCTTTATAGGCATCTATCAAGAATCTACGTGTGTCATCACCTCTGAATCGGACAGTAATACCTGATGGACTGAAAGTCGTTGAGATGAGATCTGATTGGTTCTGTTCTGATACTTCATTCTCGTAAAATGCTAATACCAAGTCTTCTCTATCCTGTTTTAGGTATATATTGAGCAATTTATTAGCCACTTCATTTCGGTCAAAAGAACTATTGGTCATTTCAATGGCTTTTTTGAAATAAGAGGTGGCTTTCTCCAAATCACCCATATTGTGATAGTACTGTGCATGTTGTTTTTGCATTTCGAATGTGAGTGTGCCTTCTGCTTCAGCTTTCTGTAGCATCTCTTCTAAATTTCCCTGATACCGATAGAGGTTGAGCAGTTGGCGTTCAATCGGTGGTTTATCCCATTCTGATTTGGATGATAGAATGGCATTCTTCAATGCATTTTCAGCACCTGCCATGTCCTCGTTAAGAAAAAAGTGTTCTGCGAGTCTGAGATAGACGTTTTTGTCGCCGTGTTCGTAGACAGATGCTTTCTTATATGCTTCTATAGCTGCAGCTTCATTACCTTCTGCTTCATAAAGTTTTGCGAGTTGTATACGAGATTCAAAGTCATCGGGTGCAGCTTTCACAATTCTTTCGTAGAGCTCTATTGCTTCCTCTGTTTTGTCTTGTTCCACCAACTCCTCAGCCTTTTCGACGAATTCTTGTACTATTGCGCGATTAGTTTCAGTGTCTTGTGCATCGAGTTCTACTATGAAAACACCTAATGTGATTAACATGAGAACGACTAAGAAGAAAGACGATTTTAAGCGTATCATAGAATTATATCTCCGAGTGGTGTTATATTTTCTATCTTGACCTTTACCCATTATTCCAAAAATGGATTAAATTGTCAAGGTTTCTGCTAATTCTCCTTTACAGGATTATCCTTCAATACCTCATCCCAATCCCAAAGAAAAATTGTGCCATCGTTCCCTGTGCTGACAAGTGTTTTGCCATCCGGTGAGAATATCAACGATTTCACTGTTGCGGTGTGTCCATCAAGTATAATAGGTTTGTCTTCTGTTTCCAAGTTCCATAACTCAATTTTGCCATCATAAAGACCGATAACAAGCACTGCATTATCTGGCGAAAACACTATCGCTGTGGCACTTGCACTATTACGCTTTATCTGCTTAATAAGGGTAGATTTATGACTTGTAAACACACGGACAATTTCGGTATCTGCTACAGCGAGTAAATTGCTGTCTGGCGAAAATGCCAATGATTGAATACCTTCACTATAGGTGATACTAACACGAGGTGGCGTGCCTGCTAAGATCGGTCCTCTGCCTTCAAAGATGCGTACTAACGAAGTGCCAGTTTTCACATCCCACATATCAACCTTGTTAAGATGTGTTGCAACAACAAGCTTCTTGCTATCAGGTGAGAAAACCATAGTACTAATTTTAGGTTTAATTCCGCTGATTTGGGTTTTGATATGATCAGGTATCTTGTTAATTTCGTCCTGATTATAGTGAGATGTATCAATAGATTCTATATCAAGGGATATATCAAGAGTCTCCCCTGTCTCGGTATTCCACAGACGCATCTTACCAGATTCACCGAATGCTACCGTGTTACCATCAGGTGAAAAAGTTACGGATGAAGCACCTCCTGCCGTATCTATAGTCTGCAACTCATGTCCTGTCCTAACATCACTTAGACGGACAATGTGATCCGCTACATACTCAGCCATCAAGAAGTGACCTGAGAAGACTCTATGACCTTTTACTCCGGCACTAATGATCTTTGTCCCATCAGGTGAGAACGCTACAGTTGATAACCAATATTGATGTCCTTCTGCTGGAAATTCACGAAATGGATTAGTATAGGTCTTCTGTAGCGTTTTAGTATCGGTTTGTTGTAATGTTTGCACATCCCAGAAGCTAACTACACCGTCATGTGCGACACTTACAACCGTGGTACTATCTTTGTAGAAAGCCACCTTTTCCATTTCAATTGTATGTCCGGTGATACGGATAGGTAATGACCTTCCTTTTTTACTATTCCAAAACCGGACTGTACCATCTGCACTCCCACTGGCAAGTGTCTGATTATCTGGGGAAAACGTTAGTGCTGTAATCCCGTTTGTATGACCTGTCAGCGTCGTGATAGGTTCACCAGTTGATGAATCGCGCACCTGCACAGTCATATCGGTTCCGCCGCTTGCAAGCGTTTTTCCATCGGGAGAGAATGCTAATACGTTGACCACCCCGGTGGTTCTCGGCAAGCGTTTTGATTCCTTACTTTCAGCATCCCATAATTGTTCCCTGCTTTCGGTATCCCATAGTTGTAATGTGACGTTGCTATCACTACTCCTACCTGAGCTCGCGAGAAGTGTGCCATCAGGAGAAAATTCCAGGGCATAAACACTCATGTTTCCTGTGAGTATAGACACTGTTTCACCGGTAGCTTTGTCCAACAACTCAATCTCAGTTCTCTTTCTAACCAATGCCAACTTATCATGTGTGAGTGCGAAATTATAGGCAGAAACCGATTCTGTTGGTTCTGCAATTTGTTTAACTCTCACTTTCCCTGTTTTTAAATCTAACTGACTGATTGCGTTTCCTTCATCACTCAATGTAATAAGTGTCTTGCCATCTGCCGAAAATCGCAATACCGAGGTATGCGATAGCTGATCCGTGATTACCATTTTCTTGCGGGTTGTTAATTCCCACAACTGTGGTGACTGTCCTCTAACACTACTTGCAAGGAAGCGTCCATCTGGAGAAAAGGCAATGGAAGTGCTTTTACCGGGGAACATTGAGAGTTCTTTACCTGTCTCTACATCATAGAGCCAAACACCGATACTACTTCCTACCGCGAGTTGCTGACCATCTGGTGAGAATCTAAGCACATTAATCCCGCCTTTGCCGAAACGCGCTTTCGCTTCTTTCGGTAGTTCCCATGTTATGTGATTTTCACTCATTTCGTCTTCTTGTGTTTCTGCAATCGCTTCAGGATTATTATCTGACTGCTGTTTGGGGGTGTCCCGTGTGTCTGATGCATTAGGATTTCCGATCTGTGTTCGCACATCAGGTTTGGCATCCATGTTCGCGATGATCGGTGCGTCAATGATATCAACTGTCATTTCAGTGGTAGCGTCAAAATTATAAGGTTTGTAAAATCGCGTTAGGTACTGGTGATTTCCAATACCCAGCATGAGCAACACAACTGCTAACGTGGACGCAGCAATTACCCATGGGGTTATGGGTTTGCTACTGGACGGTGCAGCAGGTCTATTATGCGAAATGTTTTGCATAATGTTTTCTGTGAGTTGTGTTGGCAGTTGGAAACTACTCCTGTTTTCTTTGATCATCGTTTCATCCTTCCTTTCAGAATCATTATTTACCATCTGACACCTCTATACACAAATTGGTCTTACGGCTCGTATAGACGCGATTCTGTGTCGTAGAATTGCATGATTTAAAAAAAATGTTATTTTCTATTCTATTATGGTGACATCCCATAACAGCACTGTGCCATCCTTGCTACCGCTTGCTATAGACTCACCTTTAGGACTAAACATTACGCTTTCGACCGAATCCGTATGTCCACTCAAAGAGAACAAGTGCTTACCCGAGCTAGCATCCCATAAACGGATGGTTCCATCGTCACTACCACTTGCAAGTACCTTACCTTCAGGACTAAATGAGACACTGTTTATATTCTCTGTATGTCCACTAAGGGTGTGCAGTATTTCTCCAGTGTTAACATCCCAGAGTCGGACTGTTTCATCTGTGCTGCCACTTGCAAGCATCTGACCGTCCGGACTAAAGGCTACAGTGTTGACATCAGAAGTATGTCCTCTCAGGGTGTGCAGTGTTTCCCCAGTGTTAACATCCCATAACCTGATCGTGTTATCACCACTACCACTTGCAAGCGTCTGTCTATCAGGACTAAATGAGATGCTCTGGACAGAACCCCCATGTCCGAGCAGCGTGCGGTGAAGCGCACCTGTGTTGACATCCCATAAGCAGATCGTGCTATCACCGTTTTCACTGGCAAGCAGTTTACCATCCGGACTAAAAGAGACGGTATGACCCCAACCTGCGGCATCTTCAAGCGTGCGAATCAGCATACCTGTGCTAACATCCCATAAGCGAATCCTTGCATCTGTGCTGCCACTTGCAAGTAGCTTTCTATCCGGACTAAAAGAGACGGTATAAACATCAGCTGTACCATCCATCAGGGTAGGCAAGTGTCTACCTGTGCTAACATCCCATAGATGGATCATGTTATCGTCTCCCCCACTTGCGAGTAGCTGGCCATTCGGACTGAAGGATACGTCAAAGACCCAATTTGTATGTCCACTCATCGTGTTGCGGAGTTCTCCTGTGCTAACATCCCATAAAGTGATAGTCGTGTCTCCTCTTCCGTTGGCAAGCAGCTTTCCATCATGACTAAACGAGACGCTACAGTCCAGATATATATGTAGACTCAGGGTGCGGTGTGTCTCTCCCGTGCTAACATCCCATAGACGTATCGTATTATCGTCGCTGCCACTTGCCAGCATCTGACCGTCAGGACTAAACGATACACTCGAAACATGTGCTGTGTGTCCTTTAAGGGTGCGGTGTATTTCACCGGAACTAACATCCCATAAAATGACCGTGTGATCGCCATTGCCACTGGCAAGCAGTTTTCCATTTGGACTAAAAGACACACTGTAAACATCAGCCTCAAGTTCATCCAAGGTGTGTAGTGTTTCACCCGTGCTAACATCCCATAACCTGATCGTGTTATCGTAGCTGCCACTTGCAAGCAGTTTTCCATCGGGACTAAAGGATACACTGTTGACTTCAGACGTATGTCCACTGAGTGTGTGCAGTTCCTCACCCGTGCTGACATCCCAAATAACGATTGACTTGTCAATTCCTGAGCTGGCAAGTAGTTGACCATCCGGACTAAAAGAGACGGTGTTAACATAGGTATTTGCACTTAAGGTCTTAATAAGTATACCCGTGTTGGCATCCCATAATCGGACGGTATCATCGCTGCCTCCACTTGCAAGCAGTTTTCCATCAGAACTAAAAGACACAGTGTTGACACCAGTTGTATGTCCGACGAGTAGATCGCGTGGTTGTCCGGTTGTTACGTCATATATCCAGATGCCGATACTACTTGCCACTGCCAGACGCGTGCTATCATGAGAAAATGCTGCTCCGTTCGCGCCACCTTTACCGAAACGCATTTTTGCATCTTTAGGTAGACTCAACTGCGTGTATTGCAATCGTGCTAAAATTTGGCTGCTTAAACCGAGTATCAGTATAACCAAGATGGCACTTGAAGCTGCAATTCTCAAGGGTGCTAAAGGTTTACTACTGATGGTAGCAGCTTGTGTGTTATTCATAGTTTTACCAAATATAGAGGCTTGCCAGTTAACAACATTTTTGTTTATTTTATATAAATTTGCATTTGGACTATAAACATATCGTCCCTAATGAAGATTAAGTTATTAATTGGGTAATACGCGGGCGGGGAAACCCCGCCCCTA
>VXOP01000033.1 GCA_009839975.1 Candidatus Poribacteria bacterium | reverse complement strand
CATCATAATATTGCTTGACTATTTTGCAGATGTTATGTATAATGATTGTAGAAACCTATGCGCGGTTGTCATAGTGTGTGTTTTCGGTATAGAGAAACTCAAGAACAGGGATTGTACCTGGATTTTGATCTTGATTGTTCACATATTCGCGTATGGTTTTTGCTAATATATCCCCTACAGTGACTAGCTTCCGAAGGGGGGCTGTTCTGAAGGTGTTTCTCGTTTGAAGGGAATTGAAATAGGGTAAAATCAGGGATAAAATCAGGGATAAATTTAATGTCCCGATGGTGTTTCTCGTTTGAAGGAAAAAGTTATCTGCTCAGAATTGGGTCTTAACAATGGGGCAGAGAAGTCCAATGAAGGATGTATGTTGTCCAAAGAAGCACAATCAAGATGAAGGTGCTACAGGCCTGGTCTTGGGAATCGCTAAATTGACGCCTATGGTCAATAAACAACATCCAACCTTCATTGCGGCACTTCCCATAGCAATATTGTTCCATCTTCACCTCCACTTGCGATTAACTTTCCATCCGGGGAAAAATCCATTGCATGCACATCCCTTTTATGTCCTTCAAAGGTTTTGATTAATACTTGCTTTTCTATGTCCCATAAACGGATAACATCCATTTCACGTAAAACTGCAAGTTTATTACCATCAGGAGAAAATGCAACAACCTGTGCAGTATCTCTTAGACTTTCATGGAATTTTCTCATCTGTTCAGGATTTCCCGCTGCCAATCTCAATTGCTGTCCTATATTTTGCATAGGGTCTTGACCCAAGGTGAGGATTTCTTCACCAGTCTTAGAATGCCACAACTTAACAGTCTTTCCTGAACTTGCGATCAGAATCCCATTTGGTGAAAATGCAATAGATTCACCATTCCCCTCTGTTTTAAAAGTCAGTTTTTGACTACCTGTGTTCACATCCCATAAATGCACGACACCATTATTATTGCCGCTTGCCAAAGTTTGACTGTCAGGAGAAAATGCCACTGAAAGTACATCACCAACATCTACAAGTTTGCGTATCTCTTCACTGTTTTCAGCATCCCAAATACGGACTGTATTATCTTCGCCAGCGCATGCAAACTTTTTACCATCCGGCGAAAACGCAAGTGACCGGATTGCACCCGTGTCAACTTTTAGAGTATACGTATGCTCCCCAGAAGTATAATCCCATAGGTTGATGATGCCATCAAAATCCGCACTTGCAACAGTACGATTATCAGCAGAAAATGCCAGGGAGTGTTTGGATGCAATACCGGGTTCAGCATGTCCTTTTAGAGTCAACTTATGCCTTCGAGTCTCTAAATCCCATAATTTGACCCAGGCTCCATTTGTGCTTGCTAATGTCTTACTATCTAATGCAATTGCTAAGACATCAACAGCAGAAGAATGACCTTTAATGCTCAGTTTATTCGTTCCTGTTTTGAAGTCTAAAAAATGGATATTACCGCTTAGATTCATGCAAACAACCGTATCGCTATTTGCAGAATACAATACTTTTGCAACACCAAAATTAGGAGGCGTAAGAGACTTAACCTGTTCACCCGAGATGACATTCCACAACCTAATGCTTTCACTATAGTTAGAACTGCTCAAAAGAGTTTTACCATCTGGACTAAAAGCAATTGAATCAATCCATTTTTCCTGTCCAGGAATTGTCTTATTAGGTAGTCCAGTTTCAGGTACAGGAATTGTCTTTTTAAGTTGTCCGGTTTCAGGATCCCAGAACCGTATTGTCCCATCAGTACCCGCACTTGCGAAGTTAGAACCATCATGAGAAAATGCTATAGTATAGACCCTATTCGTATGTCCACTATATTTATGTTTAGGTTGTCCAGTTTCAACATCCCATGCGTGTATATCGTTATCTAAACTTGCAATTGCGACAGTCTTACCGTCAGGTGAAAAAACGACTTCCAAAACCTGCTCTGAATTTCCTAAAAGATTATGTTTACGTTCACCTGTTGTCGTATCCCATAAAATCACATTACCGCTGCGATCACCGCTAACGAGTAAAAGTCCATCAGGAGAAAACGCTAAATCACCCACGTCATTTCTATTTCCGAAAGAAATCATTCTGTGTTCACCAGTCTTTGTATCCCACAGTCTTATGGATTTATCATCTCCTAACCCGCTTCCACTGGCAACCGTTACGCCATCGGGGGAGAATGCAACAGAACGCACGGCAGATTCATGACCGGTAAAAAGAGACAAAGCATCACCCGTCTGTGTGTCATAGAGCCAAACACCAATACGACTTGCGACTGCCAACCGTTTACCGTCTGGAGAAATTGCAATATCCTCAATGTCTCCTTTACCGAGTCGTGCAATCGCACCTTCTGGTAGACCAAATTGCGTATAATCCGGAGGGGCACTATCAGCAGATGTTATCGCTACGACACATAACAGCATTGAGATGAACATAGACATCCTAACTCGACAATATATACTTGACGTTTTCATGCGGATACTCCTGTCATGAGTTTATTGTATTAGTGTATAGTAGGTAAGATTTCATGCCAAAATCTTACCTACATTGTCACGATCTGCCAATTCTTGGTAAATTCTATCTTGTCTCAACTTGGAAACCAGCATCTAATGCCTTTGAAACGCGGACTTGCGATTCCTCAAGATGTGCTACACTATAATCATCCAACTGATTCTTAGATGCTTGCAATAACTTCACTATACGTTCATTGATCCTTTGCAGATGCAATCGTGCAAGTGACCTTGCATCTTCAGGTGTACCACTCTCCGCATCCAATACCAGTTTAATCATCTGTTTCAGATGTTCACGTTGTAGTCCCCGTCTGAAACTTGAGATAAACGCATCAGCATTCGTCCATTGCTTTGCAGCTGCATTTTTATCAAGCTCCACCCAGATAGCATCCGATATACCCGTAAACAGTTCCGGCATCGTAAACACATCTTCCTCTTCAGAGAACTTCAACTCAGTATCTTGCACGCGCGCAAGAACATTCGGATCAAGGAGTCGGGCAACAATCATATTCTGGTTACGCAGAATCACACTGTGAAGGGGATAGTCTAACCTTGAAGAATTGCCGCTACTTGCTCCCCAATCACTCCAGCGCGTGACTGCAAGACTGTTCAGAAGATCGGGCGGAAAATCAAACGTCTTATCAGACAATGCATGTTCCTTGATAAATACCAGTGCCTCCCGCTGCTTCTTAGCAGAAACGGGGACAAAAGGCAAACGTCCATCCTTATCTCCACGATGATCCCTGTGATGATACTGTCCACCTATAAATCTTGACGCAAGAAACATAGAGGAAGTGTATTCACCCAAAAGCGATCTGAATGCACGTCTCACACGTTGATAACCCATCCCCTTTTTCGTCACCTTGTCAGCAATATCATCCCAAAGTTCAGAAATGATCTGCTGTCTATGTTTCGCAAACTCAAGCGGATCAGCACCTAAATCCCACCGATTCACCAACGGATCAAGATCCCTATACTGATACATAGACGCATCACCATCTGTGGCGAAACGCAATTCTGAAGTCGCAACTTTTGACGCGATTTTACCTAATTCCGGTAATTCTGCTTCAGGTTTGTTACCATCAATTGGTTTGTACGCGTATTCAATCACCCAATAGTCCCACGGACCTATTGTCGTGGTATAGTAATCTCCCTGTTTCTTGACATCCAGTGAGATGTTGACAGCATCATACTCCATAACGGAACCGTGTAGTGCTTCCCCTTTCTTTTTGTTCAGCTCATCAAGCGTATATATTGTGCTTGCCTTGAAGTTGTGTCGTAATCCTAATGTATGGCCAACTTCGTGCATTATCAACGCCTTGAGTGCTTGTCCGATAAACTCTTCGGGAATCTCACCCCCATCTTTCATAACGCCTCTTGCTTGTAACACACTCGCCATGAATCTCATCTGTCGTTCTAAACCTGTAGCGAACTCACAGTGGAACCGTGAAGCATGATCGACAGGATGCTCCTTTTCATGTGCTACTTCATCGAAGAAAGTTGTATATTCGCGCTGCCAATATCGCGTCCAACTCTCACCCACAAGTATATCAGCATCCAATATCTGACCTGTAAGCGGATTGACGCGAGACGGTCCAATCGCAAATGATCCGCCAACCATCCATCGAATCGTATTATAGCGTGCATCTTCTGGGTCCCAATTCTCATGATCCTGTTGAATGCGAGCTTCAATTGCATCTACAAACCCAACCTTTTCAAACGCCTTATTCCATTCTAAAATCCCCTGCCGCACATAAGGACGATAACGGTGAGGAATGGATTTCTCAATATAGAAAATTATCGGTTCTTTGGGAGGAGATAGTTTCGCGTTCTTGTCGGCTTTTACTAAATGCCACCGATTCACATAACGGATGTAAGGATCATCGCTCGTTTGCAATGAATAATCCTTCACAGTTGTCATGAAATGTCCAAGTCGATCATCGGCTAAACGCGGTTGATAGTCGTTATTCGGCAACTTCGCAAGACTATAATGCACAGTGACGGGAATACCGCGAGTGTCAGGTATCGTCGTACTTGATCCACTTCCTGAATAGACAGCATTCACTCTCAACTCAACATTCTTAGGAAAAGCCTTCACCGTTCCCCATGTGCTACGCGCTTTGTCAAATCTACCTCCCACACTTCCCGATAATGGCGGAAGATCAGACACAAAAACGTTACTAATATTGACTAAAAGACTTTTCCGCTGCGGATGTACACTTTCCAGTTTAAGCGCAAAAAGCACCGAATCGTTATATCCTAAATTCACTGCTTCTGCTATAGGCGTGTCTTTATCCGCACGAAAACGCACATTCTTACGCACCAGATGCACCTTATCACCTACCCGTTTCCATTCAAGCAACCATTCATCTAATGTCATACCTGAAAGGATTCTTCCTGATGCTATACCACGCGCAATGCTAATCATACATAAGAAAGGCTCGTTCAACTGTGAGGGTTGAATCTCACAGTACAAATTCTCTTTTTTCTGATACAGATTGAAAAAACCTTGATACGTCTTACTATCTTCTATAACTTTACTGAAATCCTCATATTCTTTCTTCTTTTTCTCGGTTGATTGCTCTGTAGCAGGTTTAGTCTCTTTCGCATCTTGTGCACTTAACGGAAGTGCTATTATTCCTGCTAAGACCAAACATATCCAATAGGTGAATACGTGTCGCATTTATTTCTTCTCCTTTTTAAAGTCTATTATAATTTTGTTCTGAAAAAAATAACCAATATCATCTTCGTCAACGACTCTCTAATTATAGCATTTTTTTTAAATGATTTCCAATAGCATATTTCGTCTATATTCTGTCGTTAATAGTGTCCAATAATGCTATAATATACTATAGTAGTTCAAGTTGCTACCTATGTAGCACAATCTGCCAGATTGTGCCATAAGAGGCGCAAACTGGCAGTTTACGCTACAAATATTGGATAATTATCAGCATATTTTCTTTGTAATCGCATTTTATGCAACCCTACCGCTTCTCTAACCTATCTTAACATTATGAAAGACAGAATGTTTTTGGAGCTGAAGCATGAAAAACGATGATGTACAATTGATTCAACGCACATTGGTAGGTGACCAATCTGCTTTCAATACACTTGTGCAAAAATACCGAAAGTCAGTCCACGCTTTTGTTTGGCGAAAGATCGGTGATTACCACATCGCTGAAGAAATCACGCAAGATATATTTCTCAGGGTGTATCAGAAGCTCAACACCTTGAAAAAACATAATAGTTTTGCAGGATGGCTCTACGCGATTGCGGCGCAATACTGTTTCGCTTGGTTCGAAAAGAAGCGAATTCCGATGAAGTCGTTAGATGCAATGCCAACAGAGGAATTAGAGGACCTGGCTTATACACAATACCACACACATCAACAGGAAGAATCCGTGAGTGAACGACAACGCGAAGTTGTCAATAACCTCCTTCAAAAGTTACCAGTAAGTGAACGTGCTGCGGTAACGCTTCACTATCTTGATGAGAAATCATGTGAGGACATAGGAGAGTATTTAGGTGTTTCGACTAACACGGTCAAGAGTCGGCTCCACCGTGCTCGTAAACGCCTGCAGAAGGAGGAACACACGGTCCGAGAGTTATGGGGTGGTCATAAAGGAGATATAATGTCTGGTAAAATAGAGGAAATACGCGGCAAGTTTAATGCATTCATGGAAAAAGTGGAATCTTATCCAATTTCTGGTGAGGATATCCTTGCAGGTGAGGCATCTCTCAAGGAAGCTTTTGACGAGGTGGAAGAAGCACTCAAGGGTGAAATTACACCCGAGTTGGCACATCTTGCTGTGGATAAAGTATACGCGCACTATGGCAAAATCGGTATGGAAAAACGGATCCCGTTGCTACGAAAGTATCAAGACATAGCACCCAATGATGAGGAACGTTTCTGGGCACAGGAACACTTAGTGTATAGCCTTACGTGTCTGGATAGAAACGCAGAGGCTATTGATGAACAGAAAAGTCTTTACCGTTGGACATGCCAAAACATGTCAGATAAACATGTGTTGGAAGTTGTTTCCAATCTCACCAGCGCGGGATGTTGGAAAGATGAAGGACGTATTGATGAATGGTTCCAACTCTATAATGAAGCATCAGAACGTCTTGAAAAGCCTGAAGTGAGTGACTACTCACGTTGCGATTTCCTGCAAATCGGTTCAGAGGTGTTACGACACAATAATCGCTTTGATGATGCATTTCTCGGAATTGAAAAATTGGAACGCGCTAACAAAGAACAGGATTGGGAACACTATTTTAGGTTCTGGTTGGCTGTGAGAACGAATAAACTTTTGTTGTACGGTAAACAGAAAGAGTGGGATCGTTATGATCAAGTTCTTACAGATGTCAGTAGGTATATTGAACTCGAAGTGGAAAAACATGAGGCAGGTTATCCTATAAAAACCAACGATCTAATATGGGCTGCACATGATGTAGGGTGTTGCCTGGTGTGGACGCAGAAGTATGAAGAAGCAAAACGTTTTCTACAAATCTCACTTGATTTACAGCATAAAAACGATTGGGCAACTTTCATGCTAGCTGTAAGCATCTGGGCAACTGAAAAGGATCGGGAAAAGACTCTACATTACCTAAAGATCGCTTCCGATTATGTGCTGAATTACTGGAATCAAGATAGGTACTATCCTGCTTTCCTTGAGACACCTGAATTTGCAGATGTAAAAGAAGACCCGGAGTTTCTAAAAGTTCTGGGACAGAAGTAGGGTAAATTTCTCGGTATCTATACTTGCATTCAGTGTTGATTCTCCGAAAATTGACGGCTATGGGTTTCGTCTACACGCTACCCATAGCCGTCAATTTATGAATTTTTTTTTGGCACAATGCACGTTTTCTGATAAAAGTTGCGTCTTTAATATTGGAGAGTGTGAACCATATTTCTGATTTTACCCATAGGAGAAGAATAGAATGAATTTTAAAGTCATTGTTAGCATTTACTTTGGCATATTCTTATGTTTTGTGTTTTTTACATCAACAACCATTAGCGTGGGAGAAGAAATGACCCCTTTAAAACTTGATGATTTGCTTAAATACAACACCTTTGTCGGAAGGGTTCCTATTGATATTACCTCCGATGGAAACTGGATTGCCTACAACACACAGAACCGGGAACAGTATGAAGGCGGCGGCGGAAACTCAGTATACTCCAAAACGGGAGTGATGATTGAAATGGCGTACGGAAAGATTTGGGTAACGAATACGCGGACAGGTGAACATCGTAACCTTACCCCGGATTGGGGTTCAAGTTGGGCACCAAGATGGTCCCCTGATGGAAAACGTCTTGCGTTTTACACTGATCGGACCGGTAAGCCGCATCTATACGTCTGGAACCGAGAATCTGACGATATGCAGAAATTCGAATCAGCGACAGTTCAAACGTTTTTCGGTTTTGAAGTACCGAAATGGACACCAGATGGACGGTTTGTTCTTTTCAAATCCATTACTGAATACCCTGTTGACAATGAATCTATACAGGACAAAACGCAAAATTCATCCAAGCCTTCGTCTAAACCGTCTTTCGTTGTGGTTTGGGATTGGCCCAAAAAACAACGGCAAAAACGAGAAGATGAGTCAACCCAAGAAAACGCGCAACCCAAAGAAGAAGAACGAGGAAGATCGAATAAGAACTTAGCTATTGCCGATACCAAAACCGGCAAGACAATGTTGTTGATGAAGGAATATAATATTAGGAGTTGCGATATTGCTCCTAACGGTGAATATGTTGCTGTTACTGTGGGATTAGGCTCTGAAACACCCGATACACAACAACAGATATATGATCTCTACATTTTACCACTACCAAAGGAGTTAAGTGAGACTTCCCCCACGGAAATTGAACCTATTGCACGGAAGATACGTCTTGCTTACGGAATTACTGTCAATTGGTCACCGGACTCAAAACACGTTGCATGGACAACCGACGGGGAGGGAGGTAAATTAGCATCAGGGAATGCTTATGTTGTTAACGTAGAGACAGGCACGATCCGTAATCTCACAAAAGACCTTGACGTTGACCTCGGAAGGTCATATAAACCACCACTCTGGACAGCAGATAGCGATGCACTCCTCTGCATTGCACAAGGAGAAATATGGAAAGTACCTCTGAACGGCGACGCGATCCGAAACTTGACAGAAAACTTTGCGCTTTCAGCGCATGATGTATTCTATCCAAGCGAAGGATATACACCTTTGACGGTAGACAACAACATCATAATAAACACTTACGATCACGGTTTCTATCGTCTGGACCTTATGGATGAGACAATCACGCTTCTGTACAAAGACGAACATCGCAATGTTCATGCAGGCCGTTTTCATCAAGATGTGGCAGAGGAAACCGGGGAGTTTGTTTATGTTATGGAAAACAGCCAAGAACCAAAGAACATCTGGATGAGTGATATTACTTCTGAATCTCCACGGCAAATTACCGATATTAATCCACACTTAGAGGCAATTGACTTTGGCAAAAGTGAACGCATTGAGTGGACACTTGAAGATGGACATACGGTTAAAGGAATCCTCGTGCTACCACCCAATGCATCTGAGCAAGACCCTGCACCAATGATTGTGAACGCCTATGCAGGAGGGACGCATTCGTCGTCACAGATCAACACCTTTGCTTTCGGTGAGAACATAGGGGGTGCCCATCCGGGTATGTTTGTCTCACGAGGCTATGCACTTTTCTTACCCGACTTCCCTGTTCCGAAGAATGAGCCATCCAAACACTTTTCGAGTGTCCTTCTTCCAGGTGTTGACGCAGCAATTGCCACCAAAAAGGTAGATACGGAACGGTTGGGTGTCATCGGACACAGTTTCGGGGGATATACTGTAAATGTGCTTATCACACAGACAACGCGATTTAAGGCAGCAGTCGCTGCAGCATCTATAGGCAACTTAATCAGTGGATACCTTAGTAGTGGACTTAGTGTCGGTTGGCACGAGACGGGACAGGCAGGAATGGGCGGTTCCCTATGGGAATTTCCACAACGTTATATTGATGGTTCGCCCGTCTTCCATTTGGACAAGGTTGAGACTCCTTTGCTTCTGATTCACGGAGACCAAGATTTCATCCCCTTTGAACAGGCACAGGAAATGTTCATGGGACTTGCAAATCTTCAGAAAGAGGTCGTGCTGTTGAAATACAAGGAGGCAGACCATTGGCACGGTTTCTGGTCAAACGAAAAACTTGCAGATTATTGGGAACGTGTCCTAAAATGGTTTGACGAATATCTAAAATAGCCTCAGTTCAAAATTAATAGTAGTAGGCACACTCCGTGTGCCGTCTTAATGGTAGTAGACACACTTATGAAGATTAAGCAATTAAAAGGATAAAAAACGATTTTCCCAGGCCGGTAGGTGCGATTTCCTAATCGCACCGGATTTGTGTAAGACAGCGCATTGAAAGACCTTCGCATAAGATTCGGTGCGATAAGGATATCGCACCTACCGGCCTGGTGAAATCAAAATCATCTGATTATTTTATCTTCATCCCTGTGCCGTTGGAGGAGGTATCGTGAAAAAAGAAGACGATGTTGAATTGATTAACAGAATCTTATCAGGAGACGACGCGGCTTTTGAAATCTTGATCGGAAGATATCAAAAAAGCATACATTCACTTGTATGGCGAAATATCAACGATTTTCACTATGCTGAAGAGATAATGCAAGACACCTTCCTTAAGGCATACAGTAAGCTTCCGACACTCAAGAATCACAATCAATTCGCAGGATGGATTTATGCTATCGCAAATCGGCTTTGCATCGATTGGATACGGAAACAGAAGCATGTGATCCAATCTCTTGAGGATACACGACTGGAAGAAATAGAGGAATCCTCTTATGTACACCACATGATAGAACAGCAGGAGACAGAAAGAAAAGAGAATTACCATGAACTTGTACAGAAATTATTGGATAAACTACCCGAGAGTGAACGGCAGGTCATAACATTCTATTATCTTGAGGATATGTCAACGAAAGAAATCGGTGAACTCATGGAAGTGTCGGTAAATACAATTACAAGCCGCCTTCAACGCGCACGAAAACGTTTACAAACTGACAAAGACCTATTAGATCAAGAATTCTTCCGTCATTTACAATTACCAGAAAATCTGAAGGAGAACATTATGAACCAATTAGAGCAACTTCGTAACATGTTTGACGCGTACGTGGAAAAAGTCGAAGCTGACCCAGCATCAAGAAATGATATTCTTAAGCAGGCATCCAGCGAAATTGAAGAAGTACTCAACGGCGAAATCACACCAGAAATGGTGCATCTTGCCGTTGATGATATCTATCCGTATATGGGGAGTATCGGTATGGAAAAACGACTGCCTTTACTCCGTAAGTATATGGACATCGCACCGGATGATGAAGAGCGTTTCTGGGCACATAAAGGGTTAGTCAATACACTTGCTCATCTTAGGCAAAGCCGAGAAGCAATTGAAGAACAGAAACGACTTTACCGATGGGCATGTCAGAATTCAGAAAAGCATGTGTTACGGGTTATTTCCAATCTGAGCATTGCTGGATGTTGGAAAGCGGAAGGTCGCATTGATGACTGGATAAAACTCTATAATGAAGCATCTGAACGATTAGAGAATCCTGAAGTAAGTCAATACACCCGTTGTAATTTCCTACAATTCGGAGCAGAGATCTTACGAAGAAACGACAGGTTAGATGCAGCACTGCTTGAATTAGAAAAGTTAGAACATGCAAACGGAAAACCCGGACGGAAGAACTATTTCAGATTCTGGCTTGCTGTGCGCGAAAATAAACTTCTATTGTATAACGCACAGGAAGATTGGGAACGTTTTGATCAAGTCTACACGGAACTGAACACATTCAGGGAAGGGGAAATGAAAAAACTGGACGCAGGTTTTCCTGTTAATACGTATGAACTTATTTGGGCTGTTCACAATGTCGGATGTTGTATGGTATGGAGTAAGAAGTATAACGAGGCGAAACGTTGGCTACAAGTCGCCGTTGATATGGGAAATTTCAATGAATACAGTCACTTCATGCTTGCTATCAGCATCTGGGTTTCTGAGAAAAACCGAGAGAAAACGTTACACTATCTAAAAATTGCAGAGGACTTCTATAAGACAAGTTCCTACAATTATCTGGATAGTTATTACACGTCATTCCTTGAAACACCGGAATTTTCGGATGTAAAGGATGATCCGGAGTTTTTGCAGGTTTTTGGACACAAACCCAATTATAGTGAAATATCATAATAAGTTGACACTTTTTCTGTAGGAGCGATCTCCGAATCGCGAGGAAACATACTGATAGTCGGGAATCGGAGTTCCCTCCTACAAACCATTCGTAAACTTCAATTCGCTGTCTGTGTTGAAGTGTCAAATAATTATGCACACCCTCATATAAATCACAGAATCTACATACTCTCTTTGTAATTGTATTTTATGCAACCCTACCGCTTCTCTATCCTATCTTAACATTATAAAAGACATTAGTATTTGGGATTTGTATTTTTTTCGCATCTATCATGGAGGTCACCAATTTTATGAAACTACAAACAAATTATGTAAAAGTGCTGTTCATCACACTATTGCTTCTTTTAATCGTAAACGGACAGAACGTCGCTGCACAGAACATACAAACCGTTAAGAAAGAACTCCCCGCAGTCAGAACCGAACACCCCCCCACCATTGACGGTATCCTAAATGATGCTTGCTGGCAAGATGCCCCACAAGCCAACCGTCTAATCTGGTAAAAAGATGGGTCTAATATCTATTTTGCGTTGCGCCGCTCTGGCTATGCTGGCACCGACTTTTTCATCATCCTCGGAGATCCAAATGCATCCAAATTCAGACAACGTCTCGTAGCAAAGGTTATCCGGGCATTTTAATGATTTCACGGATATCCGTGTGTAGTTCATAAACGGGTTAGTTGCTTCCGTTACCTCATCATGTTATAATATGAGAGATATAAGCCTTTATGTTCAGGAGTCAATCTTATGAAAAGTTTGTGGAGACCGAACTTCGTTAGTAAGTTTGTGTTGGTTTTGCTAATACTCGTATCAATTTGCTCAGTAGTAGCACAGGATACTAAAGCCCAAAAGGGAGAAGAGATGGAAAAAAACAGGATTCAGATTTATAAAGAAAACCCGCGTTACTGGCAATACAAAGGCAAACCGATACTACTCATCGGCGGGTCGGTTGAAGACAATCTCTTTCAGATACCGAATCTCAGACAGCATCTTGAGCTGATGAAGTCTGTCGGTGGAAACTATGTGCGGTCTACAATGAGTTGGGTTGATGAAGGCGACGTGCCTCCTCACAAAAAAGTCGGTGATAAATATGACTTAGAACAGTGGAACGAAGAATTTTGGAACCGTTTCCGCAACTTCATCACGTGGACACACGAGATGGATATCATCGTCCAGATAGAAGTCTGGGCAACTTTCAACTATTACCGTGAACCTTGGGCTGCCAACCCCTTCAATCCGAAAAATAACAGCAATTACACCGCAGAGGAAACAGGGTTACCCACTGTTGTAAAAGACCATCCCGTAGCAACGGGGAATAATTTTTTCTGGTCTGTACCGAAAGAGCGTAATCAGCAGAACGTCTTGAAATATCAGGAAATGTTTGTAGATAAACTTCTTGACGAGACACTTCCTTACGGGCATATACTCTACTGTATGGACAACGAAACTGCCGTCACTGCTGCTTGGGGTGAATATTGGGCAACGTATATACAGAAAAAAGCAAAGGAAGCAGGACGGAACGTTGAAACCACTGAGATGTGGGATCCTTGGGATCTGTCAGATAAGAAACATAAAGCTACGTTTGACCATCCTGAGACCTATTCGTTTTGTGATATATCGCAGAATAATCACCAGAAACGACAACGCCATTGGGATAACGCACAGAAGATTCGTGCGAAACTCACACCCATCCGTCCCATCAATAACATAAAGATATACGGTGCTGATGGGGGACGATACGGCAGCACAAGAGATGGACTGGAAAGGTTCTGGCGAAACATCTTCGGCGGGTTTGCATCTGCGCGATTCCACCGTCCCGATAGCGGTGTAGGGTTAAGCGAAATCGCACAAGCTCATCTCAAGAGTATGCGGATGATTACGGACAAGATGGATATCTTTACCTGTGAACCGAACAATGACCTGCTTTCCAACAGAGAAGAAAACGAAGCGTATACCATCGCAAATCCGGGAAAGGAATATACAGTCTATTTTCCAAAAGGGGTTCAGTAGACCTAAACCTAAGTGCTGCTGAGAATACAGATGCCAATACAGTGTCAGTGAGATGGTTAAATATCCACAACAGCAGATGGAATGAGAAAGAGGAAACCCCTTTCAGTGATACCATCACATTAACCGCACCCACCGAAGCACATTGGGTTGTCTTGATCCAACACAGATAAAACTACATAACTGTTTTTCGCCTGTGTCAAGTTTCTGTTACACATCCACGTTGTCGGTTGGGGTGTGTAAAGTATTTGGCAAAATATGCACAGAAAACCTGTAGGAGCGATCTCCGAATCGCGACCTGTCGGGAATCGGAGTTCAAATCAACGGTATGAATCATGGCGAATGCCATGCGCGCATTCGCCCAAAGGCATTCACCGCCTACAATGAATATGTCGGTTAATGCCAAAAACTTTACACACCTGTCGGTTGTCTTGACAAGAAGGACAAATCGCGTCTACAATCTATAATCGTTGATATTAAGCAATATTAAATAATAAATTATCAATTTTCCGATAATCCTGCAGGCACCGAA
>VXOP01000240.1 GCA_009839975.1 Candidatus Poribacteria bacterium | reverse complement strand
ACGATACAAATTCAGTGAAAATGAAGTAGCAACGAAACAATATGATTACTTACCGATTAGTCAACTATCAGCGTTTTTTTGTAAATAAACCAAAAACCTCTTATCCTGATAATCCTATAATCCTGTCATTTTTAGATATTTGGCCTGGTTCAGACAAGTAACCAAAACTTTACACACCCCCAGACGTTAAAAACATTTGACTTTTTAAGGGAAATATGGCATAATGTAATTGACCGAATTACATTATATGGACGGATAGGTGCGTCCGAACTTTTTTGTTACAGTCTATTATATAAAAAAGGTATAAAAAAGAACATCCCTGAAATTAGATAAGGAGTTCTACACCTAAAAGGAGTGGAAGCAAAATGTATGCAGTATTTGCAAGCGGTGGGAAGCAGCATCGTGTTGAGGTAGGAAACCTTATTGATGTTGAAAAAATGGACAATGCCGTTGGTGAAACGGTTACCTTTCCTTCCGTTTTAGCGATTGCCGGTGAAGATGGTCAACTGCAAACGGGAACACCGTACCTTGAGAATATGTTTGTTACCGGTGAGGTGATTGAGCAAGGACGTGCAAAGAAGCTCATCGTTTTTAAGTCCAAACGGAGAAAAGGTTACAAACGTAAGTTAGGTCACCGTCAATCATACACAAGAGTTAAAATTACTGCGATTGGCGCAGAGGAGGTTGAATCTAATGGCACATAAGAAGGGTGGCGGAAGTACACGTAATGGTCGTGATAGTATAGGCAAACGGCTTGGTGTCAAAAGGTTTTCGGGTAACTATGTAACCGCTGGTAGTATTCTCGTGCGGCAACGTGGAACGCATTTGCATGCTGGGAATAATGTCGGTGTTGGCAGGGACTATACACTTTTCTCAAAAATAGACGGGTATGTCTGGTTTGAGCGAAAAGATAAATATCGCCGCAAGGTGAGTGTCTATACAGAACGTCCTGCCTATTAGAACGTTATTATGAAAGAAGCCTCACCTTTGTGTGAGGCTTTTTGCTTATTGTTCATGCTTTGGTTTTAACGTAACCTATTAGATAGACGTTTTCCAATACAGTTGACTGCCATTAGGGTGATGTTATGAAATGGATATGTCCGATTCTGATTCTATTATTTACAGTTGGATGTGCAAACAAGAGAGTTGAGGAACTGGCGATTGAGACCATGGGAAATGCGCGTCTGAGTATTACAGCTGCGGAAAAAGTTGGCGCGCGGGATGTTGCTGTCGCAGACATAAACTCGGCAGAAGAGATGCTTGTTAACTCCGAAAACGCTTTACATTTTGGGGATGTTGAACGAGCATATCGGCTTGGATTACGTGCCTATCTCCATGCACGCATTGCAACAGAGAAATCTTTGGCAGTTCGTTTGGAATCACAATTACAGGAAGCACAGGCGGAGTTACAGTTACGGGAAAAGGCTACTGAAGAAGCGAAAAACAGACTGGAAGAACTAAAAACTGGACGCACGACACCAGAAAATTAGAGGATTCATAAGATGCGGATTATTCTTGTGTTGATGATACTATATTGTCTGATCAGTTTCGGTTGTGTGGCTGAAAAGATAGATATCGTTCTTCTTGAGACGCAGCTGCAAAGTGGACAGAAAGCCGTCTCCGATGCAGAAGCATTAAATGCTGAGCAGCTTGCAGCCGACGAATACGGTCGCGCCATGAAACTCTTGAGGTATGCTAAGCAGGCACAAGAGAACGGCGACATTGCAAAGAGTATGGAATTTGCTAATCAGGCTGAACTTGTCGCAAAAATCGCATTGTATCAAGCAAAGCAGCAACAGATACGGGAACAGATGGCTACAGTTCGGGAACAGATGTATCAAGAACTCATCTCAGAAAGAGAGTATGAATATGATCTGCAGAAGGTACTGAATGAGATAAAAACTGAAGAATATGAACAAGCGTTGAAAGAAATCCAGGAAGAGAAACAACGGGCAGGTTCACTCTCAACGGATCTTACAGAGACGAAAGATGTGCTTCGTAGAGCAGAAATCCGTATTCCACTCACAGGTTCTGAATTGCTTGTTACCTTTGCGAAGCAGGTATATCCTGATATTGAAGAAACTGCCGATTATGAACGCGTACAATCTACAATTGCTCGTGCCACATCTCACTTACAACGAAAAGAGTTTACTGAAGCAGAGAAAGCAGCATTAGAATCAAAGACTCAAGCAGATAATCTTTTTGAACAAGCACTTCAAAAACAGAAACTGCGTTTTGCTGCTGAGACCTCATCGCTCATTGCCATAGAACGGGCAGATGTAAAAATCAAGCATGCAGAATCACTCAATGCGGACATCCATGCCCCCGAACCATACAAAAAAGCACAAACGCAATTAGTAGGCGCGAGAAATGCTCATAAGGATAACAACTTTAAGGTTGCCAGTCAAATGGCTGAAGAAGCTGAACAGACAGCGAATACTGTAATTTCTACTTCAGAAGTCGCTGAATTCCGAATTCGTGCAAAGAAGGAACTGGATGAAAAGATCACACGCGCGAAAAATGCTGTGGTAAGTCTAAAAGAAGCTGTTACACAAAACATTAACACAAGAGTTCCTAAGTTAGCACCGCAGTTGTATGAACTGGCTACGGCAGCACTTGTAAATGCTGAAACGGCTCTTGCCAATAAGGAGTACACTGCCGCCGAAGAAGCTGCACTGCAGGGAAACGATTACCTGCAACGTGCTATTCAAAAAACTGAACAGCATGACACGGATCAGGCAGCTTTAGTTGAAGCAACGAAACAGATACCAAAAGCAGCTATCATTGAACGTGAGACAGGGGTGCTAATTAGGATAAGTGGGAATCTATTCGCTACCACAAGTACCCGTCTCAGAGAGGAGTATTTTCCTACGTTTACGAAACTCGCTGAGATACTCAAACAGGAGCAGTTTAAAGACTATGCTGCAGAAATTGAAGGACACACTGATTCGCTCGGAGCAGCGGGGGCCAATAAGGTACTAACTGAAAAGAGGGCAAACTCTGTAAAAACTTACTTGATCAACAAAGGTAACGTATCTGAAAGTCGTCTGACTGCAGTTGGACATGGTGAAACTCAACTCATTGACGAGGATTCGCAGGAAAAAAACCGTAGAATCGATATTATTATATTTAGACCGGAATGATGTGTTGTCGTGTAGTAAAATGAAAATACGGTAAAGGGAATCAATTATATTGACCTATTTACAGATTGCACCTTATGTTGTCAATCAGATTGCTCAAAGTCTGTTCGGTGATAGATACATTATTATTTATGAAAACACGATACAGTTCCATAATCATTGTTACCATGTGCGGACGATTGATTCTGAAGAACATCCCTATAGAGGTTACTACTATCTACAGGATGCGAATACGGACTTAGCCATGTGGAACGATGTGGAATTCGCACCTCTTGGGTTTTATGGTGCGATTTTTGAACCAGAAACAGGCAACATTATTGATTATGAGCCTTGACAAACTTTACTTGCTATCACACATATAGAACAGAAGTGTCGTTAGGAGACCAATTCTAAATTCAAATTAAATCCTCCCTGAGAACCCGCTATTGACAAACGGAGAAAAGTGACATGACGCGAGACGCGATTGTCGTATTAGACTTTGGCTCGCAATATACGCAGTTAATTGCACGACGTATACGAGAACAACAGGTCTACTGCGAAATACATCCATATACCCTGCCGTTGAGTGCCATTACGGAGTTGGCACCAAAAGGCATTATTCTATCTGGCGGTCCCGCCAGTGTCTATGATAAAGATGCACCAAAAATTGATGCTGAACTGTTTTCGCTCGGGATTCCTGTATTAGGTATCTGTTACGGTATGCAACTGATTGCACATCTATTAGAAGGCGGTAAAGTCTATCCTGCCACAGAACGAGAGTATGGAAGCGCGCAGTTAGAAATCACAGACGCATCAGAACCGCTCTTCGCTGGATTGCCTTCCCCTATAACGGCTTGGATGAGTCATGGGGATAAGATAGACAAACTGCCAGATGGATTCCGTACAATTTCCAATACCTCCAACTCTCCAATTGCTGCTATGGTCAACTCGGAAGGAACCTTATACGGGATACAATTCCATCCTGAAGTTGAGCATACACGTGATTCGGATAAGATCCTGTTTAACTTTGTGCGTAACATAAGTGGTTGCGCAGCTACATGGACGATGGGTGCTTTTATTGCAGAAGCCACAACAAACATTCAAGAAAAGGTCAAAGATGAAAAGGTGCTTTGTGCGGTTAGTGGTGGTATAGACTCCATGGTGCTGGCGACACTGCTTCATCAGGCAATCGGTGACGCTTTAGTGTCTGTTTTTGTAGACAATGGCTTACTGCGGCATAATGAAGCGGAGCAAGTGTTAGCAACCTGCAAAGCCTTAGGTATAAACATTACATTCGTAGAAGCTGGGGAGTCATTTTTAAATGTCTTATCGGGTGTTGTAAATCCAGAGCAGAAACGCAAAGTTATCGGTGCACAGTTCATAGAAACCTTTAGATCAGCTGTGAAAGAGTTGGGACCATGCCGATTTCTTGCACAAGGCACGTTATATCCGGATGTTATTGAGAGTGTCTCAACCAAAGGTCCCTCTGCTACGATAAAAACGCACCATAATGTAGGTGGCCTCCCACCTGATATGCCGTTTGTTCTGATTGAACCTTTCCGGGAACTATTTAAAGACGAAGTCCGGGCAGTTGGCGCAGCATTAAACGTCCCTACCCATGTTCTTGGGAGACATCCGTTCCCCGGTCCAGGTCTTGCAGTAAGGATTATCGGTGAGGTGACACAGGAACGATTAGCGGTTCTCCGTTTAGCGGATGATATTTTCATCAATGAGATAAAGGAAGCGGGTTTGTATGATGATATTTGGCAGGCATTAGCGGTACTATTACCTGTTAAGAGTGTGGGGGTGATGGGAGATGAACGTACCTATGAAAACGTGGTTGCATTACGTGCTGTCACCAGCAGTGATGCGATGACTGCGGATTGGGCAAGGATACCCAACGATGTATTGGCAAGAATTTCGACCCGCATTATCAATGAAGTACAGGGTATTAACCGCGTTGTCTACGACATCAGCTCAAAACCCCCGAGCACAATTGAATGGGAGTAATGCGGGTAAGTCCGTTGTTACGTTAAGATTGCAGACCTTAGTATGAAGTCAGTTCTGGTAAACTGTAGCAGCTGCACTTACGGCGGTACCAGAATCAACGTTATATCCAAGTTCTATTAGCAATTTCTCAATGGCGTTTAGTACGAGCAGGACATTCTGTTCGTTTGCAGCGTCCCCCATAAGTCCTATCCGCCAGGCTTTTCCTGCAAATATACCTAAGCCGCCACCTATTTCAATGTTGTAATCTTGTATAAGTCGTTTTCGGACGGTAACATCGTCAATTCCTTCTGGAATTCTGAGTGTTGTTAGCATGGGCGCGCGATAATTTTCTGCTGCAGCAGGTTGTAGACCGATTGCCTTAGCACCAGCGATCAGTGCTCGAGCGTTACGTTCATGCCGTTGGTAACGAGCACTTTCTCCCTCCTCAATTACGATACGTAGTGCTTCGTATAGGGCATAGACCAGAGTCATCGAAAGCGTATGATGGTATTTTCGTGTGTCCCCCATCCAATATTCTGCCAGCAAGGTAGCATTTAGATAGAAACTCTGAATCTTTGACTTTCTGTTCTGAATGACTTCAACTGCTTGATCGCTAAAACTGATTGGAGAAAGACCTGGAGGACCCGCAAGACATTTCTGCGTACAACTGTAGGCTATATCAATACCACGTTTATCTAATTCCACGGGTTGTCCACCAAGTGATGTGACACAGTCTGCCAAGAACAGGGCTCCGTTATTGTGTGCGATTTCAATAATATCCTCTAAGGGTTGCAGTATTCCAGTAGAGGTCTCACCGTGTACTATAGCTACAAGTTTCGGCGTAACTTTTTTGCATGCATCAGCGATCTGTTCCGGTTCAATAATCTGTCCCCATTCAGCGTTAACTGAGGTGACAACTGCTCCACATCGTTCGGCAATATCCGCTATTCTTCCTCCAAAATAACCGTTTATACCCACAATAACAGCATCATCAGGTTCAATTATGTTTGTCAGAGCTGCTTCCATCCCTGCTGTACCGGTGCCAGATATCGGGAAAGTAAGGGTATTGTTGGTGCCGTAGATTCGCCGTAACATATCTACGGTTTCATCCATCACCTTTACGAAGTCATTATCTAAATAACCGAGCATTGGTGTTGTCATCGCTTGGAGTACACGAGGGTTTGCTATGGTGGGCCCTGGTCCAAGTAGGATCCGGGGTGGTACTCTTAATTCACTTCGCACTACTGATTAACTCCTTTCTAATACAACTGGACAGAATAATAGGGACAGGTGCTACACCTGTCCCTATGCAGTACGTTGTTGCTTGTCCTAAACAATTTAGTTGTCACCCGCAGGTTCTTGGCGTTCAGGTATATTCTTCGCTCTCATGTATTCAAGAACTTCTGCTGCCTCGCGACTGCAGTAATCAATTGCATCTTTGACCTGAGCATCACCCGGACTTTCAACATTATATTTTTTAGGCAAGAATCTGTAATAATATAATGCATCTGCAAAATAGTGTTCCTCTTTATCCGCCAACATTGTATAGGCATCACCTAATCTACCGTAGGCAAGGTCTCCATACTTGGTAGTACTATACTCTTTTGCGATTGACTTGAACATTTCAATTGCTGCTTCAATATCAGACTTTTTACCTGCTCTCCCTGCCTTCTTGAGTGCGTCGTCAGCTTGTTGATATTCGTTATGTGCAAGGAAGCTGGCAGTATCATCGCGGAAACCTTCTGCAATGCTCTTGGATTCATCACTGAGCCCGGGAGATGCCATTGCACGTTCATAGTTCTCAATTGCGAGTCGGAACAGACGAATTCGCTCAGTTTGTTCAAGCTCCTTGTCTAATGCGGAATTATAGTGTTTATTTCCGATATTGATAAAGGCTTCCCCAGCGAATTTGCTATTCTGAAATTCCTCTACAAGGATTTCATTCGTCTCAAACAACTTATCAAGATATGTTTTCTCTGCCTCTGCATTGCCAGCATCTTTTGCTTCCTCTGACAAATATTGATAGCAAGTAGCAATTGCATATAAAGATTCAGGGGCTTTTTCATGGGCTTTGTTTATCTTCCTGACTTTATCGTACTCAGCAATCGCCTTGTCAAACTGCTCAGTCGTGTAAAATGCTTCTCCAGCTTGGTATTGCCATAATGCAGCATCTGGAGAACTCGGGTAGCGTTTGACCAGATCGTTAAACAACTTCGCCGAGGTAGTGAAGTATGCTACAGCTTGTATAGACATTTCTTCGTCTAAACCGACTTGCATGCGTCCAAGATCAAAATTAGCAGATGCTAAATAGTTTAGTGCCGTCACCACGTTGTCTGCAAGAACATCTGAAGCAGGGAACACGCCAGCGTCCGCATACTTCACAAATGCTGAAAGAGGTTCAAGCGAACTTACCAACTCTTCATGCCGTTTGTAACCAACACCAAGAGAATAATAGATCTGTCCTGCTTGAAAAAGTGATCGTTCCACATAAGGGATGACAGTTTTCTTATCAGCTTGCTCTATGGGGGCTGCTATTTTTCCGACTTCAAAGAATGATGCAGCAGCTAACCCACTCGTTTCGATATATGGCTTCATGTCAAAACCTGCAGGTATTTCTCCTTCAGGATAAAGTTTTTGTGCTGTACCAGAATATAGAAAACCGAGGTTGTATTGTGCAGCTACCTTCTGTGAAACTGTCGCGTTCGGGTTTGTTTTGTATCCTTCGATTGCGGCAAGTGTGGTAGCGATTGCCTCTTCTGAACGTCCGAGACCAACTAACAGTTCGGAACTGCGTAGACGAGAATCAGCGACCATAGAAACGACGCTTGCGTTCTCATCTGAACCGTGATTTTCTATCAAAGTTTTGAACACTTCTAATGCTTTATCAAGTTGCTTGACTTTTTCTTGGTAGATCAGTCCCATGCGATAGTATGCTTGGGCTTTAATCTGATCTCCAGCCAATTCAGTTGCCTTTTGATAATTCATCAATGCATCATCATACATTTTAAGGTGTTCATCTTGAGCGTACGCCATGGCGAAGTATGAACGTCCACGTAGATCATCATCTTCGGTGTTAGCGATTATATACTGATACTCTTTGACAGCACCAGCATAGTCCCCTACACCACTCAGCAATTCTGCAAGTCTTGAGTGTGCTTGAGAGATGAGATTCTTACGGTCATCATCTTCTGTTTGCCCTTCCCTTGCAGTAACCTGCTTGAAAGCCTCAATTGAGGCAGCGTTGTTTTTTAATCCTAACTGTGCTAAACCGAGTGTATAGTATGCACTAATAAGGTTATCCACATTCTCGGTCATATCTGCAACTTTTTCTGCTTCACTCACCGCATTGGTATAGGCGAGTTGAGCGGAATCAGTGTCATTTGCTTCCTGTGCTTTCAGAGCAATCTGATAGTAGCAGACAGCCGCTTGAAATTGTGCGTTTGGCGCGATTTCATTATCAGGATAGGTTTCAACGAACAACTTATATGCAGCAAGTGCCTCTTGAAGACGTTTATTCTTGTAGTAAGTATGTCCGATTTTCAGTTGGGCACTGATGCGAGCAGTTTCTGGCGCGCCAGGGTTATCAATTATGCGATTAAAACTTGCCACAAGTGCCTCAACGTCATCTGCGTCTGTATTTTCAATAGCTGATGCTTTTATCAGATCGATCTGTCCGAGTGTTCGAAGAACCAATTCATCATCACTATCCGCGAACTTCTGATTGGCAGCATCAGCAGTTTGGATTACCAATGGCCACTTGGATGTATCCTCGCGTTTTTGTGCTGCATCGCTATAGACAAGGACTAACCCGAAATACGCTTCAATGGCGTTTGGACTATCCCCGTGTTCATCAATGACTCTATTGAAAGCTGCGATTGCCTTATCGGCAAGTTCTGGTTTGTCTACTGAAGCATGGTAATAACAGAGTCCAATTAGATAAAGAGCGTCATCTGCATAATCACCTGTTGGATTATTGTCAACAACTGTTTGATACTGTGCAGCGGCCTCTTCAAATTGTTCCTCTGCCCGTAGTAGGTCAGCTAACTTAATATCTGCAAGAGATCGGTTATCTTTATCAGCGAGTTTTGGCAGGATGGTATTGTAATAGTCAATAGCTTGGGTCTTATTCCCCTCCCTGACATGACTGTTTGCTGTAAAAAGAAGTGATCGCTCATAGTAATCACTGCCTTCGGGTATCATTGCGTATCGTTGTCGTGCTGTTTCCCAATCTCCGATCATCTCGTGTGAGAGTGCTTCGTTCATGATACATGCTTCAACTTGGGCAATACGATCAGGAAAGTCACTGTAACGACCTTCGCTAATACCGGGTTGGAATGCCGCATCTGAAAAAGTTGTGATAGCGAGTTGATATGCAGCAACAGATTTTTGAAGGTATTCAGTATTGAAGTTTTCGGTAGTATCACCTTCTTGGAATCCTTCAGGTTTGGCTGCTTCATAGTATGATTTACCTTCAAAAAATTTGCCCATTAGTTTCAGCCGATGGAATTTCGGTAGGGGTTTGTAATCCCACAGTTTTGCGTATTCTTCTGCGGCTTCAACGTATTGTTTAAATTCGGTGCGTTTCATATCCGCAAACCTTAGTTGAACTTCAGCAGCAAGGATGTCAAACTCGTTGTCGTTTTTATTTTTTTCAATAAAATCGTTAGCTACTTTTTCCAGTTCTTCCTTTCGTCCCAGATCATTCAACGTCCAGATGGCACCATAAAGTGCATGGGGTGCGACAGGATCTTCAGGAAAATCGTCAACAGTCTTTTGATACCATTCTAAAGCGAGTACAAGGTTTGCGTCTCCTTCTTCCATCTGTCCTGCATCGCGTTGATTGGTGCCGAGTTTGTAATATGCCTCTGCAATTTGGATAGCACAGTAGGGAGTAAAACTTGTATCAATGGAACCATCAGCTGTTGCAGCACTTTTTTCGTGATCAATTACTGCTTGATAAGAGGTAACTGCGTCACTCCAACGTTCCAATTTAAACTGACTGTCAGCTATACCGAGTTTTGCTTCATCTCTATAGTCACTATCCGGATATTCATCTAGAAGCACAGTATAGGCGACGATCGCGTTTTCAAAATCTTCCTGATCGAAATATGTTTGGCCTATTGCTGTCTGAATTTCGGATTGTACACCACGATCTGCGGTGTTTTGCAAAGCTAACTCGTAGTTTACGCGGGCATTGTCATAGTCTTTCTGTTTAGAATATATTGCACCTTGGTCAAAGTATGCTGCAGTTACGAGTTTATTCTCAGGATATTGTGTGATAAAATTCGTGTAACGACTAATGGCTTCGTCGTGTCTGTTGAGCTGGTTTAAGCACATAGCGGCTTTATACATCGCCTCGGCATGAAGTTCGGTGTAATTCTTGAATTCTTCAGTAGCAAATTTATCAAATTCTGGATAAGCTTGCTCCCAGTTCCTTTCATCAAGAAAGGATTGGGCGATCAGGAGTTGGGCATCATCCTTAAATTCAGAATTAGGGAAGCCTGAAAGGATGTTATTGAAAGCCGTGCGACAGTCTTCATAGTTACCTAACTTATAGTTCAATTGTCCGATAGCATACCATGAATTTTCCACGTTGAGACTGTTGGGGAAATTCTCAATCAGTTGTTTAAACTTTGCTTCTGCTAGTTCGTACTCTTCAGTCCGAAACAGAATATGTCCCCAAAGATATGTTAAACCTTCCTGATGTTTAGGAACAGTCGCATTGAGTGCAACTTTTTGGATATACTCTAAGGCAGTCTCGTAGTGATTGTGGTCTAAGGACTGTTCAGCAAGTCGAGAATAACAGACTGCGATTTGAAAGTTTGCAAGTGTTGTGAAATCTTTGTCAATTACTTCGGTTTTCACACCGCGTTTTGTCGATTCTTCAAGTGCTTCAATGTACTTGGCAATCGCACCTTCATAATCTGCTTGGCCATATAAGGTCTCAGCGTCTGTGTAGAGCTCCTCTACCTTCTTGGAACTACCCATTAAGAAAGGCGATAGAATTGCAACTACAAGTGCAAGACCACCAATTACGCCTAAAATTCTTGGATTCATTACATTCTCCTTTGAAATATGTATAAAAAAACTACGGGAAACGTGGATTAACTCCACTCCTAAAATTATCAGAACACGGATGGAATCTGTCCAAATGTCCTGTCTATTGTGCTTAACCGTGATAGTATATCAAGGTGATTGCGTAAGGTATCGTAAATACCCTGTTAAGTCGATATTCATTAAAACTACAATTTAATCAAGTCGTAGAACTCTGGAATAGTTAACATTTCTGTAGGTAGATGTATTAACTTCACAACAAAACCTGACAGTTTTCGTTGTTTTCTCGGATGTTTCTCAGAAAAAGGATTTACATGAAGTTCTAACGGGAGTGCAACATAATCCTCTTTAAGAGGAGATTTTCTCTCTAATATCGTTGGCTCTTCATAAACAACAACTTCAGAATCAGTATCGCCTGGCGCAGAACGATCATTGCTGATATGTATGAAAGTAATATACTCTTCTGTATCGTTTGCTAAAGGCTGTGAGAGTCTCCAATACCCTTCTTTCTCAACATTTGCTGTGAGGGCAGGTGAACTTACTTCGCTGGAATCCTTCCAGTTAGTTCTATGTTGATGAAGTGATTTCATAGGTTGGTCATCTATATCTGTTTCTCCATCGGCTATTTGCCCACCAGATGCACCATTAAGGTATATCTTAGGTGGATGAGAAGTTTCCTGATTGAGAAAATGTGTTGCGACAAATCCAGATACAATTAAGAGTAGGAGCGCGCCTACAGTTAAAGTGTTCATCCGTGTGTCATTATACTTGCTGAAACTCTGCCTGAGTTGTGTTAGCAAACACCATAGGAACTGTGCAGCGGATGCCTTTAAACGCTGGTTCAGCGATGTTGGTCCCTTCTTTTGAAGAGAACGATGTAATTCCACCTCAAATTGATGGAAATAATCTTCTGAGGCTACAGGTTCTACATAATAATTAATAACAAGGTCACGCGTTTTTCTGATAGCAGCAATTTCCCGTTGACACTTTGTACAGAATTGGAGATGGTTTTCTACCTTTGCTGCATCATCTTTATAAAGCGTATCATCTATATAATCCGAAATTAGATTTTGTATAGCGTTACATTTAAGTTTCATAGTTGATGTCGGTTTCGAGCTTCAATATGTCGAAAACCGCTCCCACAAGGATTATCTGTTCATTATTTGAATCTTACCAACAGTAGACTATAGTGGGAAAACTTACTATAATTCGGAGGTAGCATCAACGTAAGGTTTTAGCAAAGACCTGAGTTGTTTACGTGCATAGTGCAGTCTTGAGCGAACAGTTCCTTCAGAACAATTCAAAATTGATGCTATTTCAGCATGTGTTAACCCTTCTAATTCATGTAGGATAACAACAATCCGATGTTTAAGTGAAAGACTATTGACTGCTTTTGTAACCCAGTGACGTAGTTCGGCTTTCTCTGCTTGTATTTCTGGGTTGTTGTTTATCTCTGCTTTCCTTAGTGTTTCAGTGTTAAACTCTGATTCATCTGTAGTTTCGAGCGAAGATTCCCGTCGTCGTTCGCGTCGTTTGACGAAATTGAGTGCCTCATTGACAGCGATACGATATACCCATGTTTCAAATGCTGCCTCCTGCCGAAAGGTGTGAATTGACTGGTATACCTTTATAAAGGTTTCTTGCATCACGTCGTTAGCGTCCTCGTGGTTTTTCGTTATCTGCATTGCAAGGCGATGCACCATACGCTTATATTTCTCAACCAATGGTGCAAGTGCTGTTTCATCGCCTTCACGAAGATGATCAATGAGTAATGCTTCAGTTCTTTCCACGTAAAATTTCTCCTTCGGTTTCTACTATTTAGACAACGCTATTTTAAAAACCGTTCAATGTTTCTTAAAATACTATTATAACCCAAGTTGTTACCTATGTAGCACAATCTGTTAGATTGTGCCTATGAAACGCAAACTAACAGTCTGCGCTACAAAAATTGGCTAATTATCAGCATATTCTTCATTAAAGACGGTCTTTCTATGTCTAAAAACTTATAGGTAGCAATTTAGGTTATTATAGCACATATTGAGAAATTGTGTTGAAAAAAGTGTGTTATTTTTTTGTCAATAGTTTAGTTGTCAGATGATAAAAATTAATTGTGTTTAAAAAGATCAATTGAAGAATTCACAAAAAAAGACAACGTATCTTGATACGTTGTCTTTTTTTGCGAAATAGTCAGAAATTTACTCTTTTGCTTTCGTGGTAAAACTGATCTCAACTTCAGCTTCGTTGCCGGAAGCGTCTGCGACCGTTCCCACAACCATATATTCGGTTTCGTTACTGAGTTCTTGACCGGCATTACCGATAAGGGTAATTGTATCACCCTCTGTAGATGATGTCCAACCGACATCTGTATCGCCATCCATCAGCATAAGTGAACCTGTGACGGATTCAGTAAATGTGACCGTAATCCCATCTTCAAACACATCATCCGGATCAAGGTTTTCAGCACCGTTTTCGGGATCACTGCTTGCGACGTCAGGTGCGGTTTCATCTGCTTCAGTGACAGTATAATTCAGTGTTTGGCTGCCATCACCGTTTGTCCAGGTAATTTCGAGTGCCAAAGAACCGACAGTAAAAGGACCTGTGATGGTCCGTGATGATCCAGCTCCAGAAACGGTACCAGCACTTGCCATTACTTCCCCTGGATTCTTATCAAATGTAACTTTGATCTTTCCGTTTGCTGCGACAGATCCACCATCAGCGGGATCAGCACTTGAAAATGCAGCGATAACTGCTTGGTCGCCATTATCGTCATCGTCATCTCCACCGCAACCAACAATGTAAACAGCGAGCAATGCCGTCATGACTATTGCTAAGGTTCTAAAAAATAGTTTCATGAGTAGGTAACTCCTTAATTAAGGTTTATCAGAATATAAGGTACCTGCAAATCAGGTACAAATTAGTAGTTCATATTTTGATGCGGTTTGCTTTGTCGCTCTACTTTTTCAGCGATTTTAATGAAACCTGCCATCATATCTAATGTTAAGTCAAACAATTTCAGACTATTTCGTTTGCCTTCCCCGTTAGTTTTAGAGGAATGGAAATATATGCTTTGAGAATAAAACTTCTGTGGAACTGATACCCTCTAATACCATTGGAAAGGCATCTTTTAGTCCCAAAAGTCAACGCCCAAACTC
>VXOP01000451.1 GCA_009839975.1 Candidatus Poribacteria bacterium | reverse complement strand
GAAGGGACAGAGCAATGCCAGAAATGTCTATTATGCTAAAAAAAGTCGTCAATTTTTCAAAAAAGTGTTAGAATATTCATTAGAGAATTCCTTTGGATTGTAATTATACTGGTTTCATTATTCCAAGGGTCTTCTAATTACAAGATTATTGGATTATTTTCAAACTCACGCTATTACAAAAGGAGAAATGATGTTTTTAAAATTAGGTCGTCTGTTTTTAATTATTTCTGTCGTTGTATTGATTGCGTTTACAGGTTGTGAGACAGTACAAGATGTAGTAATAGATTCTACGCAAGAAGAGAGCATGATGGATGCAGTTCCCATGAAGATTGTCTTGCTAATTAACTATCCGGAAGGTGGAAGGGATACCTACCTTGGATGGGTTAGAACCGTTGCTCCAACGCTGCAGGCATTTGATGAGGTGCGCCGGATACGTTCCTACGAGAATCAAGACCCAACTATGAAACCGAATCGACTTGTTGAGTATGAATTTGATAGTTTTCTTGAAATGGCAGCATATCTGAATCGTCCTGAGATAGTAGCGATTATGGACGATCTTCCGAACCATGCAAGTGATGTCCACTTATACACATTTATACAACGTTCCGACTACCAGGTAACCGAAAAAGGCAACTATCCGGTTAAGAGTGTTTATTTAGTCAACTATCCACTCGGAGGAAAAGCAACATACTTGGAATGGATTGCTTCTATTTCTGATGCGCTCATTAGTCCGCCTGAGGTTAAAGCGATTACTTCTTATGACAACTATTACGGTGAAACACCCCACAGATTCGTTGAATTTGAGTTTGCAAGCCAAGAAGATGCTGATACTTATATTGCGGAAGAACTGCAAGCAGTTAATGTGGAACTTGAGACTCGCGCACATAGTTGGGAATTACTCCATTTTGACCAACTTTCAGATTTCATCAACGAATGATTAATTATCTGTATTGTGATTAAGATAAGGAATATTCATGTCAAATAGAGAACCGACGATCGGGACTACCTTCTGAAAAAGTTTAAAGAGCTACGGAATTGATCATATATTCGGTATACCTGGTGATTATATCGTTCAGTTTTTTGATATGATTGAGCAGAGTCCTATTCAACATATCGGTACAACGCGAGAAGAGACAGCGGGATTTGCTGCAGAATCTAAATCCTCAGAACATTTACACATCCTTGCAAAAGAAACAACTTGACCATTTTTGTGGAATTGTTTAGAATTATAATGCAAGTCAAGATCAACGTACAATGCGTAACCAGATAATATCTAAATCTACATTAATCAGGACTTACACATTCCTCTTGATAAGGGGGTTAGAAAATCGTTATTTCAATGATATTTTAGTGATTTAACCCCCTAAATCCCCCTTATCAGGGGGACTTTAAGAGAAACTGCGTAAATTCTGTTAATATAGAATTGAGAAATAGTGGACTGCATCATTACGGAACATGGTAAACTCTTCATACATCCTCTCAATAGACCAAGGCACAACCGGTACGACAGTATTACTCGTTGATTCTAACGGAAATATCGTTTCTCAAGGCTATAAAGAATTCACACAATATTATCCGCAACCAGGATGGGTAGAACACAATCCTGATGAGATATGGGAAGCGACACAGGATGCTATAAAAGAGTCGTTAGATAAGACGGATACAGACATCAGTATCGCTGGTATCGGAATTACGAACCAACGTGAGACCACTGTTATCTGGGATCGTAAGACTGGTAAGCCGATCTATCCTGCGATTGTTTGGCAGTGCCGTCGCACAGCAGAAATCTGTAATGAACTAAGAACCGAAGAAAGTGTTGCTGAAGATATAAGAGCAAAAACGGGACTTGTAATTGATCCGTATTTTTCTGCAACAAAAATCGCATGGATTTTGGATAGTGTCAATGGAGCACGCGCTAAGGCTGAGAAAGGAGAACTTGCTTTTGGAACAATTGATACATGGCTCTTATGGAAATTGACAGATGGAACAGAACATAAAACTGATTACACGAATGCGTCACGAACGTTACTATTTGATATAGATGCGCTCAAATGGGATGAATCGCTACTTCACATATTTAATGTACCGGAGACAATTTTACCAGAAGTATATCCGTCTTCAAGTCATTTTGGTGTAGTCCGTATTCCGCCTCTGGAAGGAATTCCAATATGTGGGATTGCTGGTGATCAACAGTCTGCACTATTTGGTCAGTTATGCACACAGCCGGACATGGTCAAGAATACTTACGGGACAGGTTGTTTTCTTATGTTAAATACCGGTTCAGAAAGAATTGCGTCCAAGTCAGGACTATTGACGACACTTGCTTGTAGTTTAAATGCCGAACCTGTTTACGCGTTGGAAGGGAGTGTGTTTGTCGCTGGTGCAGCTGTACAGTGGCTTAGAGACGGTTTGGGAATAATTGAATCTGCTGCAGCAACAGAGAAACTTGCAGAACAGGTTGAAGATACTGCGGGGGTGGTTGTTGTACCAGCATTTACTGGATTAGGTGCTCCCTATTGGAATGCAGATGTCAGAGGTGCTATTTTTGGACTAACACGCGGTACAACACAGGAACATATTGTCCGGGCAACATTAGAATCAATAGCATTTCAATCTGCAGATGTGGTGACTTCAATGATGACTGATGCGGGAACATCACTTGAACGTATACGTGTGGATGGTGGAGCGGTTGCTAGTGATTTTCTTATGCAGTTTCAAGCAGATATTTTGAATATAGAAGTTGAACGACCCGAGAGGATTGAAACGACAGGTCTCGGTGCCGCATATCTTGCGGGATTATCTTCAGGTGTATGGCACGATGTTGCTGAACTTGAAAAGCACAGAAAAATCAACAACGTGTTTGTTCCTCAGATGGATTCCAAACAACGAGAGCTGAAACTTAGGGATTGGCGGAATGCTGTTAGAAGACTGAACTGAGATGCCCTTCTGACAGCATGTGGAGAAGAAGCGATGCGTCTACAGTGGAAGTATACCCTGATAATCAACGTAATCGTTATCATTGTCCTCGTTGCTTTCTATTTTTTCAATAGTGTTCATATCCGTAGAGAGATGAATGAGATCCACGCTTTAGGTGCTGAGCAGGGAGCCTTTCTAAAGAGGATCGCAGAGAATACTATCCTCAATGCTGTTGTAGAAGAACTCACAACTTCTCAAGCTTTCAATGTTGAGAATATAAACCAAACACTTTTAGACCTAAAACAACAGCACAAGGACTTGAAAGATGTTCTAAACGTTCAAGTTACTTTAGGTGATACTAGGGTCCGTTCAAGCCTACTGAACAGTGAGGGCAGTGATGAAAGGCCGAGTATAGTTCTATCAGAAAGTGATATTGAACAGATTAAAACAGATGGTAGTATAATTGATACAGTAGATAATCACAACGCAACAACTATATTAATAAAGTATTCAGTCCCAGCGAAGAGACTAATACCCTCAGAACCAGAGTCAGAAACTGCGTTGAAAGTAGAAGATTTACCTCTTGATTTCTGGGAAATGTTGGTATCAGCGGATGCGGTTTCAAAGGACCTTGCGACACGGCAAGATACAGAGGTTACCATCATTGAGGAGATTCGTCCAGAGCTTATTTATCAGAATGCGTTAAATAAGGGTAAGTTTGATTTAGGTTTATGGCGGTTGTTTATAGCGAATAAGATATATTTGTCTCCAGATTCAACTGTGACTGTTGATAATGGAAATAATCAATGGCGGATCACTGACACAGATAGCGGTCATGTGTATGATCTGTGGTTAGATGGAAATGACTTTTGGATCAAAATGGCTTATGCCAACAGCGGGTATGTCCGGGTGCTTTATGATGTGCCATTTATTGGTAATTCCATCCAATCCTCACTTTTGAAGCATGCTGTTTTCTTTGCTATAGTCGGACTTTTGCTTGTTGCCCTGATACATCTTATGACCAATCATCTGATTTTGAAACCGCTTGCGCGATTGACAGATATTATTCAGAATGCTGAAACCGGTAATTTCACATCGTATCTTAGCAGAACATACTCCACTGATGAGATCAGTAGAGCAACACGTAACTTAGTTCGTATGTTTATCCAGTTAAAAACATCCCATTCAAGGAAGATCGCAGCTTTAGGCCAGTTCGCTGCGGGGGTTGCCCATGAGATACGCAATCCGCTCAACTCAATTGGCATGACAGCACAACACTTGAAGAACATATTCTCACAGCCTAATGTCAGTGCTGATGACATTGAAGAAGCGAAAGTGTTTTTGGATATTGTTGACGAGAAAATCCAAGACTTAAAACTGACTTCGGAACAGTTTTTAACGCTCAATCGTCCTCAGAAACTGGTTTTATCTGAGAAGAATCTAAATGATCTTATGGATTCTGTCTTGTCAGAATTTGTGTTGATAACGGACGAAGCAGAGGTCCAGATCATCAGGAATTATGAACCTGATTTACCATACATACTGTTAGATGAGATATTAATTCGTCAAACTCTGTTTAATTTTGTTCAAAATAGCATACAAGCGATGCCGAAGGGTGGTAGTATTTATCTTACGACTACTTTAGAGGAAATTCGTGGTGCGTCTTTCGTTATGCTTGAGATTCGTGATACTGGTATTGGGATACCAGAAGAGCATCAGGATCGTATTTATGATGCGTACTTCACAACTAAAGAAGACGATGGTGGTGTTGGTCTTGGACTTGCTATTTCCCACCAGATCATCACCGCACATCAAGGTAGGGTTGAGGTAAGGAGCAAAATTGGGATGGGTACTGCTTTTAGAATCACATTGCCAATTAAGGGAACACAACAGGTATATAGACAAGTGTCTGATGAGAATGAAAACTTATGATAGCGTTGTAAGAGAACACCTCTTAGAAACTTATCACTGCATAGTGGGGATTCATTGATGCCTTCAATATTGATAGTAGACGACGACCATGCACAACTTACGATTCTACAGCGGATTTTACAACGTGAAGGATATGACGTTGATACAGATGATAATAGCACTTCAGCTATAGAGAAGATAAAGGGGCAGATGTTTGATGTCGTGATCAGCGATATGTGGATGTCTTCAAGGTTTGAGGGACGGGACTTGTTGCGGGAAATAAAGAAGATTGATCCCAGTTTGCCTGTGTTGATAATAACTGCCTTCGCTGATCTAAATGACGCTGTAAATCTTGTGGCACATGAAGGTGCGTTTTATTATCTTGAAAAACCGATTCAGTTGGAAGTGCTTAAACGGGAAGTGGGTAGAGCACTACAATCACGAGGTGCTATTCAGGACAGAGAAAAGACTACAGAGGAGACTATCCCGGATATTCAGATTGATTACATTGTTGGCGAGAGTGATAAGATGCAACAGTTTTTTAAAAACATGTCACGTGTTATCCATCGAGGTGTGAAGCAGGTTCTCATTACAGGTGAGACTGGCAGTGGTAAAAGTCTTGTGGCGCGTGCATTGCATGAATTTGGAAATCGTAAAGACCGTCCATTCGTTACAATCAACTGTGGTGCGATTGCTGAGACACTCATTGAGAGTGAACTTTTTGGACACGAGAAAGGGGCATTCACTGACGCAGTTCAACAGAAAAAAGGTATTTTTGAAATTGCAGATTCGGGAACGCTTTTCCTTGATGAAGTTGGTGACATCTCTCTCCAGATGCAAAGTACGCTGCTCCATGTGTTAGAGAAGCATGAGATACGTCGGATTGGTGGTACTCAGAATATAAAGGTAGATGTGTGTGTTATCGCTGCAACGAATAAGAATTTAGTTGCTGCAGTCAAAGAGGGGATTTTTCGATCAGACCTATATTTCCGTTTAAATGTTATTCCGCTCCATCTACCACCGCTGCGAGAACGTGTGGCAGATATTCCGTTACTTGTAGACTATTTACTTCAAAAATTCAACAATGAGTATGTAGATGCGCACCCCAAACAGGTCACGGAACGCGCGATGTCTGCGCTTTGTCGATTTGAGTGGCTTGGCAATGTACGCCAATTGGAGAACTATCTTCACCGTATCTTCGTGCTATCAGAGAGTACGACGATCGATATTGATGATCTTCCTCCGGAGATAATTGATACTTCATTACCATCGACCGATTTTGAGATTGACATCCCGGAAAGCGGTGTTGCATTAGATGAGATAATAAGAGAATATGTGCATGCAGCATTGACAAAAACAAACGGAACGCAGACGAAAGCTGCTGAACTCTTAGGAATCTCACGGCGTCAACTACAGCACAGAATGCAAACTTACGGGATGCAAAGTCAGGATTTTAAAGAGGATGCGTAGACATTTCTCAGATAAAGGCAGATAAGGAATAAACTTGCATTTAGCATCGGGTTTTGGTAAAATATTAAATGAGAATCTTTCATATCAGGAGGATAATTACGGAATGGATATTAGAATAGAGTACTGCACTTCCTGAAACTATAAACCACGGGCAGCCAGTTTGGCAGAAGCCTTAGAAGAGAAATATAGTGGTCAGGTTGAAAAGGTGAAACTTGTTGAAAGTAGTGGTGGTGCTTTTGAAGTATTCCTCAATGATGAACTTCTCTACTCCAAGTTGGAAACTCGACAGTTTCCTTCAACGGAACAGATCACCACTGCGATTGATAACGTATAACAACGTAAGTTTGATAAATGTAGCGCAAACTTTCCAGTTTGCGTAGATGTGCCACAAACTGAATGAAGTTTAAATGAATAATCAGGTAATTCTGATTTCACCAGGCTGGTAGGTGCGATTTCCTAATCGCACCGGGACCTACGCGAAAACCTTCAATGAAGCGGGTTTACCCTAATTGGGTTCTTCCGAGTTTTTTGATTAGGATCCGGTGCGATAAGGATATCGCACCTACCGGCCTGGGAAAATCGGTTTTTACCTTTTTAATTACTTAATCTTCATAAAGTTTGTGCTACAATATTTACAGGAAAAGTACCCACATCGGATTTTCACCCACGTCATATCTTTTTAGTGGTTCAAGAGTCCCACTTTCCCGATTGATACGGTAGGTTGCCAGTTTTCCCGAGCCTTGTCCGCCAGCGAATAGATAGTGTCCTGTCTCGTCGATGTTGAAGACGCGCGGGGTCGGTTCTGTTGATTGGTGTCCTATTGCTGTCAACTCACCGCTTGTTTCATCAATTGCGAACATTGCTATACTGTCATGTCCACGATTGGAAACATAAAGGAACTTACCTTGCGGGTCAATGTGTATTTGTGCACAAGTGTTTTTTTCATCAAAATCGGATGGTAACGTAGAGAGTGTTTGAACGTGCCACAGGAGCCCGGGTGCATCGTGTACGGTGTAGTCCGGTACACCAGACTTTGAGACTTCGGTTTCCGCATCTCCTTCTTGGAGGTTGTATGTTGAGACACTTGACCCATTTTCGTTTGAGAAATAGAAGGTAGGTCTATTCGGATGTTCACAGTAGTGTCGTGGTCCTACAGGTTCATCTGGATTTTTATTGCCAAAGGAGTTTTCAGATAACATACCTGTTTCAGGATCAAAGTGAAACTGATAGATCGCGTTCCTCGGTACGGTATGTGGAACAAAAGCGAAGCGGTTGGACTTATCGGTTTCAATGTAATGTGCGTGGGGTGCTGTTTCAATGGTCTGTATCGGTTCGTCTTGGACGGTTTTGTCGTCTGCGATAGAATGCACTGTCACTTTACCAGCACCGTAATATGCAGAGAGAAGGAAACGTCCGGTCTTATCAGTTGCGATATAGCAGGTATCCGCATCCAGTTGTGTAGTTCTCAGTAAAGTCAACTGTTTGCTGTTTTCATTGATACGAAATGTAGCGATTTCGCGGCTGGAACGAAGTCCTGCATAGAGGAAGTTTCCACAAGGTGAAAGCGTTAAAGGACCGGGTGATCCACTGACATTTACATCTTCTTGAAACGTAATAGCACCATCTGACACATCATAAGTATAGATTGCTATTCTTTTTTCACCAGCGATAGAAAGATAAACGTGTGTTTGCATAGTGTTTCCTTTAGAATTATTATTAATCAAAGTATGCGAGAATAACTTAACCGTGTTTTATTTTTTACCTTTTTTGAGTGTTGATTCAATCATTGCATGGGTTGTTGGTTCGCTACAAAGACTAAGAAATACGTCATGTTCGAGATCAAGGAGTTCCTGTTCATTTACGAACTGCGGTCTTTTAAGCATACCTCCGCAAAATACATAAGCCAATTTCTCAGCAAGAGATAACTCATAATCGTTGACAGTGTTATCTAACAGCAATTGTTGAATTTTCTGTTTATGATGCTTAATCCCATCTTCACCTAAGACAAAAATCTGCCGCTGTTGAGGGGAGTGATAGTCACTATTCGAAAGAGAAATCGCTAATTCTTTAGATTCATGAAAGTGAGTATCTTTCTGTGAAGTGATAAAGTCTGTTTTACGAAGATAACCGAGTTCTACTGCATCTGCAGCATTTCGCGAAACCCTTGCTTGACATATAATTTCAATTGTCCTATGCACATGCGTAAACAATTCCTGGATTGAAGCTGATGTGTCTTGACCTTCTAAACAACGGAATGACATCTCAGTTGTTCCACCCCCACCAGGGATCAGTCCTACACGAAGTTCAACAAGTCCAAGTTTACTTTCGGTGAAGGCTTGCACAGCATCTGCGGCGAAAGTGAGTTCGCATCCACCACCGAGTGCCATGCCTTTTGTCGCTACGACGACAGGTTTTGTTGAAAATCGTAACCGCTGGCAAACTTTCTGTAGGTTTCTTAGTGTTTTTGAAATAGCATCCCAGTCCTTACTTTTAGCGCGCTCTAACAGAAGAAGGAGGTTGAGTCCTACTGAGAAATTGTCTGCTTCTGTGCCGACTACCATGCCTGAATAATTCATTTCTAACATATTTAGAGCAGTATCAAGTATCCCCAACGTATCATCCTCTATAATGTTTAATTTCGTATGGAGTTCAAAAAAGAGGATACCATCATCAATGTCAATAAGGCTTGCTGCTTCATTTGAAATGATAATTTTCTTTTCTGCTGTTTTTGATATTGACATACTGTAATTGCCTCAATAATACAGCTCATGCTGCTTGTAAACGATCAATTATTCATCAAAATTGTAGATGATCTGTTCAAAAGAATCGCGAGCAAAGGTGAATATAAAAACGAGTGGTTCGGTTCCAGTGCAACGGACAGTATGCGTTGCATTAGGTGGAATGTAAACAACTGAACCTGGGCCTATCTCTGCTTCACAATCATCGATCTGCATGTGTCCTTTACCATTGATGACGTAATATGTTTCTTCAGGTTCATGGTGATGGAGTAGCAGCGACTCACCAGGTGGCAGTTCTGCGATACCTGTTACAATACCGCTGCTTGGACCGCGTTCACCCGTTATAAGTAGTTTCCAACGAATTGGACTTTTTGCAGCGATGTCCAGATCATCCCAAGTTTCCCACTCAAGTTCCGATTGGTTGATTATTATAGGTTTCAAGTTACGCATTAGTTTTTCTTATTACTCAGACTAAACGGATATCTAAATTGACATTTTAACACGTTTTCGTTATTATACTGAAAAAGGAGTAATATGACAATTCAAAATTTCCAGAAACAGATTGAGGACATCTATTTTACGCGAGATGCAGCAAGAGGTGTTTCACTTACGTTCACGTGGTTCGTTGAGGAAGTCGGTGAATTAGCCAAGGAAATTCGGAAGGAACCTCGGAATACTGAAAGACTCCGTGAAGAATTTGCTGATGTTTTAGCGTGGTTGTCTACATTAGCAAGTCTTCTCAACGTATCCTTAGAAGATGCAGCTGAAATCTACGCCGAAGGCTGTCCTAAGTGTGATGCAACCCCTTGTAGGTGTTGACATATATTAGCTTAGGTATTTGAGTCTTCTTCAGATAAGGAATTCCATACGTCTACTTAGTTATTATTCAGAAAACGTTTAAAGTTTCCGCCGAATAGGTTGTTGACATCTCGTTGGATCTCTGATGCGGTAAGAGTCCAGCCAACGTCAAGGAGTGTGCTATATTTTTCGATTAAGACATCCGTAATGATCTGTCGGGAGTGTATCCATTTGTATATGAGTTGGTCCAGTATTCTTGCATCTGAATGTTGCGGTATGACACTGAGTCCGAGTAGTTCGATCCGTTCACGCGTTATCTCTTCAATGATGCTGGGATTGTTCATAAACCACCAACAGCCGAAGATCATTAGGTTCTTGAATTTTCGTGCTATGACACACAGTTCGTGTTGGTTTTCGCGTGAAAGTAGCGTGACAAGAAATTTGTTGTCTTGGTGTTCACGGAGCAGTGTTTCCAAACTGGATAGGTCTGCCTTTCCTGTGCCATCCCCTGCCATGCGGAGATGTGGGTTTACTGCGCGTTTAACTCCGATCATGAGTGCGAATGGAACATTAAACTCACGCGAGACAGGAAGGATGCAGTGATCAAATAATCTGCCGAGGACAGAGTCTTCAGGATACGCAAAGTCTGGTGGTAGAGAAACAGCCATGTATTTTGGATTCATACGTTGGATCCAGGTCTCTAAGAACCGTCTGACTTCTCTATATCCTTTATCTGTTGAAAGGGTTAAATCTACATCATATCCGAGTGCGCGAAGATGTTCATAGGCAATATCATCGTAGCTATTAATTAGCACATCCATGCGAAGTGCAGCCTCAAATCTTGTATCCCCTATATTTCCTGTTTCCCACACGGGTTCTTCTAAAGGGTCAAAAGGATCGTTTGTCATAATGACATTGGAGACATTTGACGTATTAAATACTGTGTCAATAAAATCTTCAACGGATGTATCAGCGAAATACTGTCGGTACTCCTGAAGGTTTCTTGAGGTTACATCCAACCCTAACTCGTTTAATGTTGTTACGACCCCACGACATGCCTCACTAATTGGAGAATTTTCTATAAAAAGCGTTTCCCAGATTAAATCCGCTTGTTGTGTTTTTGTCATGTGCCAGAAGTGATCGTAGGTGACATCTGACTTACGGAATAGTTCTGCGATGAGATAGTGATAGGTTAGTAGTTCATCGATACCCCACAATAGCAGTTCACTGAATTCCGGACTGAAGAGATGTGTGTGGATATCGTAGATACTTTGGGATTGAACGATTTCTAAAACAGCAGTTTTTAATTGATCGGTAGTTTCAATTTTTGTCGGTGCATCATTCATGTTCGGACTCCGTTCTTATTTTACTTTGGATAAACTTGACGATTTCTTCTGACGGATGTTTTCCAAATCTGATATAGATACCACGGAAGTTTTCAAGACGCGATGGTTTTGTGAAAGGACTCAGCAGGATTCCGTTCTTGTCAACATAGTAACTTCTATATGTGGACCACGAACGTTCAAGTTTGTAGCAACAAGTGGTTACGATGAGATTATCTGTTTTGCAGTGGTAATGAAATGGTAAAAAAAATTTGTAAAGCGGTGCAATGAGTAGAAGCGCGGAAAACAGCAGAACTGGTATGGATTTATATCCAACATAGATTATAGTAAGGAGTGAAAAGATAAAAAGCATTAACAGGACTGTTTTTTTCCAACTTTCAACAAACGGATGCACACGCCAAGTAATTTCGTCTACGTGTGTCTGATGCGTATTCGTTGTAGGAATGTCAGTCTCTTCAAAAGGTTGTTGCTTATTTTTCATCTACTACACAGTCTACTCAGTTTCTACTTTAGGAGCGATGTTCCCTTTTGTGTCCTCTTCGTTGGTAGCTTCTTGTGTGTCCTGATTATTCTCATCCGTAGGTGTAACGTTGCCCTTGGTATCTTCCTCTGTGTTTTCAGTTGCTTCCTCTGAAGTTTCTCTGTCCTCAGTTTCTTGAACTTGTTCTGCACCTTCGTTAAGTGGTGTTAACGTATCACTCTGTCTTTCACCATAGAATCTCATGAGAAAAAGTGAGATGACCATAAATCCGATCGCGACCCAAGTTGTTAGTTTGCTGAGAAATGTTGCGGCTCCATGTCCACCGAGAACGGATTGCATTTCGGATGCCCCGAATGCGCTTGATGATAGTCCTTCTCCTTTGCTGTCCTGTAGCAAGATTATGAGTGTGAGGACAATACAGACTGGAACGAAGATTATGATTGCTATTGTTACGAATATTCCCATTTTTATACCTCTTTGAAATTACTTATGTTAGAATATAATATTCTTTATACATTTCACATCGGTGCGATTAGGAAATCGCCCCTACCTGTGTGTAAGTGCGATTAGGAAATCGCACCTACCGGGGTGTGTAATCGCACCTACCTGTGTGTAAGTGTATTATTATTTTTATAAGTCACCATTAATTGAGCTTTTGACGATGTGTGCGAAGGAATCTGCTTGTAGACTTGCCCCACCGACAAGTGCGCCGTCAACATCAGGTTGTGACATGAGCTCTGCGGCGTTATCAGGTTTCACGCTGCCACCGTATTGTATACGGACTTGGTTAGCGATTTCATCTGTGTATACTTCGCTGATTAACTGCCGAATATAAGCGTGCACTTCTTGTGCTTGTTTAGGTGTAGCCGTTTTTCCTGTGCCAATTGCCCACACAGGTTCATAGGCGATGACACATGATAACATCTGATCAGCTGAAAGGTCTTTGATTCCTCCTGAAACGTGGTTTTCAATGATTTTTTCAGTGTTTCCCGCTTCGCGATCTTTTAATTGTTCACCGACACAGATGATAGGTTTAAGATCAGTGGTTAATGCTGCTTTTGTCTTTAGATTTACACTCTCATTTGTTTCAGCGAAAAACTGCCGTCTTTCTGAATGACCGATGATGACGTATTCACATCCCACGTCCTTTAACATCGTTGGTGAGATTTCACCTGTGAAAGCACCACTGTTTTCCCAATATACATCCTGTGCGGCAAGGGAGATGTTGCTTTCTTGAATAACTTCATAGACTGCAGCAAGTGCTGTAAAAGTCGGTGCTACGACTATTTCAACGTCTGTCGTGTTAGCAACTAAACGTTTTATCCCTGTAACAAGTTCTATTGCTTCTGAGACTGTATTGTTGAGTTTCCAATTTCCTGCGATGATAGGTGTTCGCATAGTTTGTCTCACTTATAGGACGCGTGCTGCGAGTTCAACGAGACGATTAGAATAACCCCACTCGTTATCGTACCATGAGAGTACTTTGACTAATCCGTCTTCAATCACTTTTGTGAAAGGTGCATCAAGGACAGATGAGAGTTTATTTCCGTTGAAATCAGCAGAAACGAGGTCTAACTCAGAATACCCTAATATACCCTTTAGCGAGCTCTCGGAAGCTTCTTTCAATACTGCGTTCACATCCTCAGCATTCGGTTTTTTGTTGAGTTCTACAGTGAGATCAACAACAGATACATTTGGTGTTGGTACACGGATGGCGAATCCATCAAGTTTTCCATTCAATTCTGGTAGCACTTTACCGACAGCGACTGCTGCCCCTGTTGTTGTGGGTATCATTGACAATGTAGCTGCGCGTGCTCTGCGCATATCTTTATGTGGAAAATCGTGTACGCGTTGATCACCCGTATATGCATGGATAGTCGTCATCAGACCACTTTCAACTTCAAAAGATTCATGCAGGACTTTTGCGACAGGTGCCAGACAGTTTGTTGTACAGGAGGCGTTTGAGATGATGTGATGTTTATCTTTTTCATACTTGTCATCATTGACGCCGATAACGATGGTGATGTCTTCCTCTTTTGCTGGTGCTGAAATAAGGACTTTCTTTGCGCCGCCGGCAGTGATGTGTTTTTCAGCGTCTTCCCTTGCGGTGAAGAACCCTGTAGATTCAATAACGACATCCACTCCCAAGTCGGACCAGGGTAGGTCTGCTGGGTCGCGTTCAGCGAAAGCGCGTATTTCGTTACCATTTACAACCAAACCGTTGTCTGTGGCGTTGATACTATCGGACAGTATTCCGTGTACGGAGTCATATTGTAGAAGATGTGCCAGTGTCTCAGGATCTGTCAAGTCGTTAATTGCAACGAATTCTATATCTAATTCAGGATTTTGTAACGCTGCACGAAAGGCGTTCCTCCCTATTCTTCCAAAACCGTTAATACCTACTTTTGTTGACATAATTCAGATTAATTCCCCTAATATCTTTGCTCAAGTGAGCTTTAATTCTTTCACGTTCCCTCCCACTCCGAAGATGATATACTACATGACTAAAATTGGGAGGTACAATACCTATTTGGGTGCTATCAATAGTTTTCTGATTACTATGGAAACCCATTAGGAAGTTGAACTTATTACTTTATTGATTCTTAATGTTTCTTTTATATTATACCTTAAAATAGTGTTAATTGCAAGTATGTTGCAGTCTATAAAAGGTGTGTAAAGT
>VXOP01000255.1 GCA_009839975.1 Candidatus Poribacteria bacterium | reverse complement strand
GCTTTCAGCGAATTAGTCTATAAATATCAAAAGAGTGTTCATGCGCTCGCTTGGCGGAAAATAGGTGATTTTCAGATCGCAGAAGAGATTGCTCAAGACACTTTCCTCCAGGCTTATGAGAAACTCGCTACGTTAAAAAATCCGACTCAGTTTGCCGGATGGCTTTACGTAATTGCTGCCAATCTATGCACAGACTGGAAAAGAAAGAAAAGGAAAAAACCTATTATGAGATCATTAGAAACTGACACATCAGGAACTTTAGATAAGACATCTTATGAGATGTATCTGGAAGAACAACGTGAGAAAAAGGCTGCTGAACACCGACAAGAACTCGTAAAAAAATTGCTTGATAAACTACCAGAAAGTGAACGCACAGTTGTAACGCTACACTATCTGGGAGAAATGACCTCTGAAGCGATTAGTGAGTTCTTAGGTGTCTCCGTAAATACTATAAAAAGCCGACTTAGACGCGCACGGAAACGTCTACAGAAGGAGGAACCGATGATTCGTGAAACACTCGGAAATGTCAAACTACCTGCTAACTTTGTGGAGAACATTATGAAAAAAATCGAGAAAATAACACCGACACCGACTGCAAACAGCAAACCATTGATTCCATGGGCAGCTATTGGATCCGCTGCACTTTTGGTTATCCTATTAATGGGGACAAGTAGTCAGTATTTATCAAGCTTCCAGCAACCCTACAGTTTAGAATCACAATCAGAAACTTCAATAGAAATCGTTGACGCATCTGTTGTTCTTGATATGCAAACAGAACCAGAATTACATAAGCGAAATGTAAGAAACGTCCTTGCCAGAAAAAACGAAGGTATAGGTCAAGAGGTACTTGCCAACCAGATCGGAGCAGATACCGATACAGATTCATCACGGATTGCTATACGACAAAACCAATGGAGTCAGGTACAAGGACCACAAGGCGGAGATGTAAATGGGATATTCCTTACATCTAATGGTGAGCTGTTGGCTGTAACTCACACAGGTATCTACAAAACAACCGAGAATATCACTGAGTGGATACGCATCAACAACACTTTGCCAACTGCATACTATTCAAAAACACCTATAGCTGAACATAATAACACCCTTTACATAGTAACTCGTGGTGATATTTTTGCTTCAACGGATGGTGGCATGAATTGGACACTCATCAGCAGACGACAAAGCGGAGATACTATTGCGCTGCTTACCACTGACACAGGGTTTTATCTGGTATTGGAGAAAGCAGTCTATATGTCTGTGGATGAAGGAAGACAGTGGTCTCAGTTAAACATTGACATAGGTGATAGAGAAATTACTGATGCAATCAACATTGGTGATACTGCATTTATTGGTACAGAACAAGGTCTATACAAGATAGTCTCAGGAGAATGGGAACAGTTACCTGTGGGAAAATTCAAAAAGGTAGATTCCTTAGCTGCTGCCGATAATACGGTCTACGCTGTCCTTTCACCCAGTAGTTCTGATATTTCACCCGATGATTTAGGGGTGAAGTTAGTAAGAGAGATGTTACGTGATGAGACCTCAAATATCTGGGAATTTTTTAGATCCGATGACTTAGGAGAATCATGGGATAAAATAACACCCAAAAATAGATCTATCATTGAAAGAATTGCTCTGGACATCAAAATATTAGCTTCTGATCAGACGATATTAGCATTAGGACTTCACAGATATCGCTCAAAAGATAAGGGACTTACGTGGACTAAACTCGGTACTGATACAGATACAATCGACATTAAACAGGTGATAAGTGTAAATGAAAACACTTTCTATTCACATGGATACGAGGGCATTCGCTACACAACTGATGGTGGGAACTCATGGCACCTATATATGAAGGGTATCATAGGCACTGATATCAGAGAATTAGTCTCATTTAAGGGGCAACTCTATACACATGCAATAAATGGAATTCTCAAGTCAGATGATAATGGTGAAACTTGGACATCTATCGCGGTTGATACCGAGGATGACAGTCATCTTAGGTTTAGAGAACCCATGTTAACGATAGCAGACAATATGCTCTACGCCATTGCGGGGAACTATAGCAATAATCCAAGAATTTGTCGTTTGTCAGATGGCGGTGATACACTCTTGCCGATAGAAGAGATTCCAGAATTTCAAAATGTATCTGACAAAGGCATTGTTAAAGAGAATACAGAAACAGCAAATACTGACAAAGAAAGCAGTGATTTGCAGGATACAGTTCAGTATCTAAAGGATCGCCTAAACCTACATGAGATATCAAGTATGGCAATCAGTGGAAGTACTTTCTACATAGTATATAATAGTCGTGTCCTTAAGTGGCAACCTGGATTCTCAAAATGGGTTGACACGGGATTAGATACAGGTCCTGAAGAAACTTCACACGGATTCATTTTGGCTGCTTCGGGTAAAACTGTATATGTTGGTAGGAAGGATGGTAGGCTATTCCAATCATTGGATGAAGGCAAAAAATGGACAGACATTACCACTGAACTACCAATTCAATTTGAGGATTTTGATGACATCATATTTTCAGATGCAGGAGTCTTCATCGCTACTGACGAGGGTGTCCTAACTTCACATACAGGAAAACAGTGGAGAGTCATAGAAGCCAGAAACGGTAGAATCATCAAAATACGGAGACTTACTGTTGATAGATCTGATGTCTACGGTGTCCATCGTTCTGGTGTCTACAGATATAGTGATGACGGCAAATGGGAGTTGATCTCTCCTAAGGTACCAAACACTGCAAGTCATCTTGTTGTTCATAACGATAAGTTTTTCATTGCCACCTTTCAACTCGGGATATTCCAAATCCCAGTTCGTAGATGATTCTGATTGCGAACGCTCTCAAAAGATGCTACGATAGTGAAAAACAGAATGGGGTATCTGATGAAAAAACCGACTTGTCTGATTCTTACTGGAATAGGTGTCTTGCTTGTCGTTGTTGTGTTGATTATCACTGTGCCTTGGTTTATGAACGCGTTTGAAGAAGTGAAGCAGATGAGTGAAATTGAGGGTATCTATAAAAGTGCATTGAGACAATTTGCGAATAAACCGCTAATTAATGATCAGAAGTTGCTGTTAAATCGACTTATTGAAATTGCTGGAGAGACTTCTGACAGTGAAAGTGGTGAGAATTTAGAAATGGTTTTGTCAAGTAGTCCTTACCTTTCATACATAAACACACTTGCTGCTGATCAAACATATCAGGATTATACGACCTATCTTGCCGCAATGCCGACTGCAAAGCATAGAGAGGCTGTCAAATCAAGACTTATGAATCTAATTGGTGCAGAGGCAGAACCTGAACAGTTGGAAATATGGACGGACTATTACTATATTATGCGGGATTGGAGTAGAACAGGAAAAAGCATTGTGACTGACAGAAAGGAATTTGACGAACTTCTGCAAACACATCTGGTGAATCCTCTAATGGAAAACACAGGACTTGGGGGCGTCACATCCAATATTGTTAAAATGGGGTTAATTTCTTCCTTTATTATAGAAGACAACGAAGTATTTCACTATGCTTGGTACAGTCGTGTGCAAAGTTACGGTTTTCAGGAAGGATATCTGCGGTGTGCAATTGCCACACCGGTTGAGTTTGCGTTGATGCGGTCATTCTTTGCGGATGCAGCAGCTTTTGAAAAGTGGCTATCAGAACCGTTTCACAAAGAAGAAGAACCTGCTGAAGTCGAAGAACAACAGCAATGATTGCTTTAGAGATACTACTGCTTAGTCAAGTGTCTTTTGATGGCAAAAAAGTCGGGAATCGGAGTTCCCTCCTACAATACAAAAGATTCTGTAGGAGCGATCTCCGAATCGCGACCTATAATAGTATGTTGACTAAGCACTACAACTTATTCTGTATATGCTGTGCCAAAACTGCAATCAAACCTTCTAAGTTGGGAAATTTGTCACGTTGCTCTGGTGATATGTCAGCGAGATGGGTTTCACTGACAAGACGATACATATCTGCTGCCCCGGTTAAGATGTTTGGTGTTAAACCGACATCAGCAAACGTATCTGAAATCTCTTCCATTTCACCGATCCACCGTTTTGCCTTTGTCGGCATACTTGGCAGTCCTCTCTCCATGCGATCATAGAGAGCCGTTTGACTTAGTTTGAACTCGGCAGCGAGTGCGTCTGAAACGCCTAACATTTCCGCAGCAGTGAGTAATTCGGTACAGAGTGCAGTCAACCCCTTTGTCAAGGATGCATAGCACATCTTGATGGCTGATGCCTGACCGATTTCATCTCCGAGTGGACGTACATCTAACCCAAAATTGTTCAACGTAGAAAATGTGTCTAGATTCGGTCCAGATGCATAGAAACGTGTTGCTCTAGGTCTTCGTGGTGGCGGTCCAATGATGGATGCATCTACAAATGTACCACCTGCTGATGTGATAATGTCGTCAATTTTATGAACAGTTCTCGGGGCAATTGCGTTGCAGTCTGCATAGGTTATATCTGTATCAGTTTCCTTCAAAGCATCTGCAATAGCTGTTGCGGCTTTTGTCGCTTGTGCTGGCACCATGATTGAAAGGATTATGTCTGCTTCAATGACAAGTTGATTATAGGTTGGCACATCAACGATACCTGCTTTTTGTGCTAATTCGCGGGTACGTTGACTTCTGTCTTGAAGGCAAGTAATGACAGAAAGTCCGTTTTGATGTAAGACATCTCCAACGACATGCCCCATATCTCCCGGACTTAGTATTCCGATAGTCATAGACATAATAGTTCTTATTTTCCCAGGCCGGTAGGTGCGATCAAAATTACCTGATCATTAATTCAAACTCCACAATACATTTAGATATGGATACCGGCACTGAGCAGTGCCTTGAATACCAACAATGCACCAAGTACGATCACAACAGTTGCGCTAATAATAGGTAACCGTTTAAGCCAGATCCCTTCCCCTGTAAACCGATCAAGTAACGGTTTTGCCATCACCATGAGGATTCCAATTGCAACAAGCACGGCTGCAAGACCGAGTGAAAATGCACACAAGATTACCACTCCCCATGCCAATTTGTCTATGCTAATTGCGAACAAGAGTCCGATAAGTGCGTCCACGCATGGCACGATACCACCCGAGACACCCAGCGTTAACAGACCCCAAAAACCTGTACGTTCTGAGGGAACATGGGTATGTGCATGTCCATGGCTATGGGAATGACCGTGATTGTGCGAATGGCTATGATTGTGCGAATGGTCATGACTGTCATCGTGAGTATCCGATTTGCTACTGTAATACTGCCTCATGTTTCTTACCAATAACCATGCGCCGATGCCAATAATCAACACACCAGAAACAATACTTAGCCATAGCACAATATCTGATTGTGCAAAGCGATCTTTTGTTAGCAACAATATGACACCAATTGTGATAACACTGAAAGTATGTGTGAAGGTGACGACAAGGCCAAGGAAAACTGCGTCGATAATTCTTCCTCTTGTCCCGACAAGATATGCAGCAACGACTGCTTTCCCATGTCCCGGTGTCAATGCGTGTAATCCGCCAAGAACAAATGACACGACCAAAGCAACAATGACTAACCAAAACGTAAGCGGTTTTGTCATAAATTCCTTCAACTTATCACCAGAATGTTCATGACCTTCACCAGCAAAGGCAACGGAACACGCGGCACATACTAAAATCGTGATAACGAGAATAGAAAGATACTGTTTTTTCACGACTGCTCAACCCTTTAGAATTTTTATAGATGTCTTTCAGCGATTATTTCGCTTGTGATTGTAAATGATAGGTCATTAGCCGATCTTTGAAGTCTTAAACGGCACACGGAGTGTGTCTACTACTTTTAACGGCACACGGAGTGTGCCTACTACTTTAATTCTGAATAGACCTCTAATTGTTTATGCGTTACGTATTATGATACGTTATTTTTAGTGAATATGCAAACAATTTTCTCTATAAACACAATGTTCGTATAGGTTTTTTGAGCATCAGACATATCAAAATGCCACAGTGAGTTTTGATCCGAATGTTCTTGGCAATCCGTAACTTGCGAAATATGCAACTCCACTCAAGCCATAACCGTAACTAAAGTAGGTTTCATCTGTAAGGTTCTGTCCCCAGACAGTAAGATTGACAATTCCAGTGGATATGGTGATTTGTGCGTTAAGCAATCCATACGCTTCCTGGGCAATCACATTTTCTGGATCAAAGAACATCTCTGTCTGATATTGATAGTCCAATGCGGCTTTTAAAGCGATGTCATCGGTTAAAGACGTTGCGTAGGTAATTCCTACGTTCCCGTTAAGAAGTGGTGAATATCCTTGTTTGTTCCCAACGTTATCTATTTCATCGCCAAACCGTGATATGATGTTGAATTCGGTAATCTCAGTTTCCAGATATCCGAGATTGATGATCGCTGAGAGACCGTCTATCAGAACCCATTCAGTTTCTAATTCTGCCCCGTAACTGGTGCTATTTCCCAAGTTTTCACGACCAACACTAAAGGTTGCGGGGTCAATCACGGTATAGAGTTGTTGATCTTCGTAATTGATATAGAATCCGGTGAGGTTAACCTTCGCTCGGTTTTGCATGAGCATTGATTTTACGCCGATCTCAAAGTTCAAACTATATTCTGGATTGAATTTTGCGGCATCCGCATCGTTTGTGAAAGGGTTAATCCCACCCGGACGATACCCGCGAGCGACGTTCCCGAATAGCATCATATCATCTGACACTTCATAAGAGAGTCCGACCTTTGGTGATATAGCATTGAAGGATACTGTCTCCTCAAACTCACCGGGGAAGACACCTAAATTTGGGTATAGAAAGTCGTTTCCGTCCTTCGTATAAGACCGACCTACGTTTGCATGACTCTCCTCTATCTCATAGCGGATCCCACCGATCAAGCGAAGGTAGTCAATAATCATATAATCTGCATTCCCGAAGATAGAGAAACCCGTTTGTCTCAGTGTTGTCTCATCGATTTGCGTGTAAGGATATTGGGCAGCAGCTTCCGGGTCAGGTACCAAGAATGTGTTGTCTTTACCATTGATATAATTGAATCCACTATTCTGATTGTAGTTATAGACAAAAACACCCGCTAACCATCTTAGCCGATTCCATTCGGAGCTCACCCGTATCTCTTCTGATAGTGTCGTCAGTTCTCTGGCGTAGTCTTCTCGTGAGGCGATGTCAGCAGGTGAAAAATCGAAATCCCTGGGTTCAGTTGTATTATCTGTGAATTGCAACGATGTGATAGATTTGATTGAAAGACTGTCTGTTTCGTAGTCTATTTTCAATGCGTTATTTGACGCGAACGTATTAATCGCACCCTGCACATTATAGGCGACTTGGTATGGCGTGTCGTCGCGCAAACCAGCAAGCACTTCAGTTGTTGTGTCCCTTCCACCGACAAGACCATAGTCGTTAATCTCTCTTTGCGATAGACTGCTGTTTATTGATAACGACAAGTTGTCACTCGGTAGATATGTCAAACGCAAATTGCCTCCATATTCCGCGTATTCTAATAGATCATCGGTCTGCAAAATAGTATTCTCAACATATCCATCTCTAAGATTTGAACCGCCGCTCAGCCGCAGGAATAACTGATCTTCAATAAGTGGGAGACCGATACCCGCTCTCGCTTCAATCTGATTAAGATTGCCATATCCGAATGTAGCATATCCATTCATCTGATTGGTAGGTTGCCTCGTAATCACATTGATAGCACCCCCGAGTGTATTGCGTCCATATAATGTGCCTTGGGGTCCCCTTAACACTTCTATTCTCTCAATGTCTGTTAGCAATGTCGGGAATGAGATCGTATTAAAAAGCGGTACATCGTCCACGTAAATACTCACAACTGGTATTTCATCAATGGTGAAAATACCTCTACTGGCAATCATAGGATATAATCCACCACCATCGTCATAGGATTTGAGGTTGGGTGAGATTCTGCCGATCTCATTGATGCTATCTATTTGGAGTTCTTCAGTTTTCGCACTGTCAATAGCAGCCACAGCAATTGGTACTTTTTGAAGTGCCTCTTCTCTTTTTTGTGCTGTTACAGTTTGTGTTGGAAGTTTATATATCTCTTCTTCTGTATCCTCAGTTTCCTGTACCAATGATGCTAAAACGATAACACCCATGAAAATCAGTTGGATACATAGTAATCTCTTCATAGTTGATTCTCCTCTTTTTGTAAGTAGTTAGAAGGTAAAAATGATAGGTGTATTCCTAAAAGAATCCGTTGATGAACAGAACGGCTCGTAATGTGTCTGCTTGTTGGAATCCAGTAGCGTATAAATCGTCTGTTTCATCAATATAGGTATAGTTGTTTTTACCGAAGAAGTGCGTGATTTCAAAGTTCAATCTGATTTTTCGGCTTAGGTCATAATAGAGTCCGCCCCCCCAATCAGAGAGTTTTGCGGTGAAATCAAAGAAACGAGAATTACTTCGGTCAAGCGCGTCGTTGATGAAATCCAAGTTTGTTGTGCTGAAATAAACATAAGCGCGCGCTTCACGATAGTTATAGACACTATGGTTGCGTATCCATGTAAAGTCTAACTGAATCCGGTTATCCCACGAGGTTTCCGTTGATCTGTCATCCTGATTGAAAGTGCCCCGAAAATCCTCAAAATCCTGTGCGCGGTAATAACTCGTGTCAGTCATACGAATAAGCATGAGTCGATTTGACAGTGCCAATCGATAATCCTCGTTGAAATCATAAGAGAAGGTTATATTTGCATTGACAGCGTCCTGGATGATTTGTTCGTCAAAATCTGCTCTTGTGTATAAATCAGCATCAAGATCATCTTGATTATCTATCTCAATATCATGTATATCGCGAGTCAAACGGAACTTCAGTTCTGTCTGAAACATGGAAGAGAATATGGATCTGGTTGGCGCATATTTTCTAAACGTTAAGTACGATGTATTGAGATAGTATAAGTTACCATTTCGATCTATACCCCTGAGTTTCAGGTCTACATCTTCTTCCGCTTCTCTTTGGAAAGGGACAAGAATCTGCCGTATAAATCTCCCATCATGCGTGAATTTTTGGATTCTCCGCAGTCTATAGCGAAAGAACCGTGAAAACCCGTCATAACGTGGTGTCGGATCATCCAGTCTATTTGGTAATGTAGACACAAAATCCTTAATATACTTTGCTTTATCTGCAACGAGAAGCGAACCATCTTTCAGAAAGACAATCCTGTGTGGACTCATGAACTCTCCATCTCCATCACCATACACACCGAATGTACGGATAAACTTCCCATCTGAACCGTATTGAACGACACGATGTGCTCTCTCATCAACGATATATAGATTACCGTTCTTGTCCACAGTCATATCAGCAGGATGTATAACTTGTCCAGCACCGGGTTGAGAAATAGCAAAATGCGTTGTCGGTTTACCGGTAGCATCCAATCTGTATATTATGCCATCATCACAGACATAAAGAGTATCGTTATTGTCAACTGCCAGCAGGAATTCGCGTTTTGTATCCCCATGTGGAATAATGAGTGCATAATTACCTTCACTATCCAATCCAGGTGCAGCAGCTTCAAGGTTATTTACTCTCTTGCTCAAATCTTGTATCGGATAGGATGCTATAAATTTCCCCTGTGGATCAAACTTATGCACACACGGACCGTAGTTGAATATCTTTGGACTACCAGTTTCTGGGATGTGCTTCAACAACCAATCCATTACATAGATAGCGTTATCAGTACCTATTGTGAGTGCCGTAGGATTGATAAATCTGAAGTCAGAGGACTCGTCAACCCGTATCTGAAAAACATAGTTTCCTGTTTCTGTGTATTTGTGAATTCTGAAATTATCGGTATCCGTGATATAGATATTTCCATCTTCCCCGAATGCCATAGATAAGGTTTTAGCAAATTGTGCTTCTCCTTCACCTTTTCCACCAAATTCACCTACGAATTTGTATTCTTGTGCTGCGTCTATATGAAGTGGAATAAGAAGCAAGAGTGAGAGGAATAGTATTTTAAAAGTCAACTTCATTCTTTATAGGAGTGATTAGGTTCCGTTCGTAGTAGGGCAATTCATTGCCCGTTGTTCCAAGAAATACCATGATATTTTTAGGTTTCACTATAGTGACATCATCCCGCAGGAATATTCTCATGTCTTTTCCGAATGTTATCAAGGATACCGTTGATGAATTTTGGGGATTTAGGTGTGCTATAGGACTTGGCAATCTCAACTGCTTCGTTAATAGACGTGGCTGCATCAATATCATTGACAAAGAGGATTTCATAGGTTGCTATTCGCAGAATAGAGAGGTCTACGATAGGCATCCTATGGAGTTTCCAATTTTTGGATGTGGTTTGAAGTTCCGCATCAATCGCTTTGAGGTTTTCGGTTGTGCCTTCAACAAGTTCAATTGCAAAAGGTCGTAGGTCAAACGAGATGTCCTGACTCATCCAAAACTTGTTTGTGACGCTTTTTACCGGTTCCCCATTAAGTTGCAACTGATACAATATCTGCATTGCGATAATTCGAGATTTTCTACGAGAAGCCATTTAACTACCAAGTTTCTGATTGCTATATGATATCTTATATTATACAGGATTCTTGATGTATATGTCAAGGACAAATGTTGCCATGAGAACACCCATGTGCTATAATAGCAATAGGATTAGCACATTTATTTGAGTGTCATTATGAAACATCAACATGCAAGCAACGGAAAAACACTTCCAGACATCAAGAAAATGCTCATCATTCGTGCTGATGGTATAGGAGATATGCTGAACGCAACACCTGCTATCGCGTTATTACGCCAGAACTATCCATCCGCAGAGATAACCGTGTTGGCACGTCCACTGAATGCACCTGTGCTACATGGTAACCCTGATGTAGATAGAGTGCTGATTTTTGATAAGAGAGGTAAACACAGAGGTCTTAAAGGCAATCTCAAATTCTTCCATTCAATACGACTTGAGAAGTTTGATCTTGTTGTGGTATTACATACCGCAACTATTCCTAACTTCATCGCCTATATCTCTGGAGCACAACACCGATTAGGTCGTTATCAGAAAGGATTTAGGTCTACACTTACGCATAGATGGCATGGGAAATACAGAAAAGGAGAAACGCACGAAGTAGATAGAAATTTAGAGTTGGTGAAGTTAATCTGTGAAGGTGAAGGGAAAAGAAAACCGTTTTTCAAGCTTATGCCTGATGAGTCAGCAGATGCTGAAGCACTCCTTAAATCGTGGAAAATCTGTAACGGTAAATTCCTCATAGGAATGCATCCTGGCGGCAGTTCTTTTGATAAACGTTGGCCCGAAAAGAACTATGCAGAACTTGCTGACAAGTTAGCGAATAGATACGATGCAGACATTCTGCTATTGCGCGGTCCAGATGAAGCAGAACTCACCGATAAGATATGTGAAGCAATGCAAGGGCATGCAATTGTGTATGGACCAAAAACAATTCGTGAATTAGGTGCAATGCTCGCACAGTGCGACTTGGTTGTATGTAACGATTCAGGTCCAATGCACCTCGCTGCTGCGTTAGATGTGCCGACTGTTGCAGTATTTGGTCCAACAGATTATGTTGCGTGGAGACCCATGAGTGAAAATGCTACGATTGTAAGAAGAGACATGCCGTGTTGGCCCTGTAACGCACACAAGTGTAAAATCGGATGGGAATGTACAAAAAAACTTCCCGTTGAGATGGTATGGGATGCTACATCTATGTCGTTAGAGGCGAGAACAAAATGAAGGTTGCCATAGTCGCATGGGGAACAACGGGTGATGTCTATCCAATTTTAGCACTTGCAGAACGATTATTGAAAAGACAACATCAGGTGCGTGTCTGTGCACCTACTATCTATAAAGACAAAATTATTGAGATAGGTGCTGATTATTATGAAATTGGTGTGGCGTTTGATTTAGATGAATTCCACAAGACATTGGACACAGCCATTGCCATGCGTGATCCGATGGCCCCACTCCAAATGATAGCAAAAGAGGGAATAATACGACGCGGTGAAAGATGGTATAAGGATTGTCTTGATGGATTCAGTGGTTACGATATCGTTATTTGCCATTCCATTGATATACCAGCACAAGAGGCTGCGATACGTAAGGATTTACCGTGGTTGACTGTGACGTATTGTCCCGGTTTCATAAAAACACCTGACAACGCACCCTATCCGTTCCCAAATTGGAGTAAGACATTTAATGCATTTATTTGGAAACTGGTAAGACTTCGACTTAGATATGCAGTTGATCCGTTGTTTAATCAATTTATCACATCTGTTGGTGGCAAACCGAGATCCACAGTAGCATTGGATGAGATGTATTCCCCGCACCTGAACTTCATCGCCGCATCTCCTGCAATTTGTCCACCATTAAGTTTATCTTCAAACCATAAATACACAGGTGTATGGCATTTGGATGAACAGGAATACAACCCGCCATCTGACCTTACCGATTTTATAACAGATGGTTTCCCGCCTATCGTCATAACTTTCGGATCGATGGGGGGAAGTAATCATACAGAAACCACAAGAATCTTGATAGACGCTATCGGAATTACTGGACATCGTGCCATCATTCAAGCAGGATGGGGTCTGTTGGGGGCATCGGATGTAGATGGTAATATCTTCTGTACAGATTATGTCCCCCATCGCTGGCTATTTCCGAAAGCTGCTTGTGTCGTGCATCACGGTGGTGCAGGAACGACTGCATCTGTTTGTCTTGCGAAAGTACCATCAGTTGTTGTTCCGCATATTGCCGATCAGTTTTATTGGGGTAGACGTTTATACGAATTAGGGGTTGCAGCGAAGAGTCTGCCTCGTCGTAAACTAAATGCGAAAGATTTAGCAAAACGGATTGAACAGGTCATTAACACACCTTCAATTAAGGAAAAAGCAGAAACGTTAGGCACGCAGATGGAAGCTGAAAATGGTTTAACAACCGCTGTCCATCTGATTGAATCCTTTCCAACGAAACAGCAATGAAGAGAATACTTGTTTTCAGTTTTAGTAACATTGGTGATGCGGTGTTATCAACTGCTGTTATTCAACCGTTACGATCTCACTTTCAAGACGTACATCTAACCTATCTTGTAGGACCGCGAGCAGTAGATATTTTAAAGACGGACACACAAATTGATGCGACAGTTGTCTACGAGAATCGTGGTGAACATGCTGGTTTGAAGGGTAGGCTGCAACTCATAAGAACTTTACGACAAGAGAAATTCGATCTCGTTGTTAACCTACGCGATAGTTTCTTAGCAAGATGTATCGGTGCCGAACATTGGGGATTGGTACGTGGGGAAAGAAATCGGCATGCCGTTGTGCGTTACTTAGAAGTGTTGCGTAAAAACGGAGTAGATACGACTGATGCTAAACCAAAGATACAACTCTGTGAAGAAGATAAGACTTATGCAAAACGTTTCCTTGAAGAATCTGAAATCGCCTCTAAACAGCTGCTTATTGGTATCCATCCTGGTGGTAATTGGGAATACAAACTGTGGCATGCAGAAAAATTCGCACAACTGGCGGACACATTAAATGCCTCAAACGATATATCCGTTCTGCTTTTTGCTGGACCCGATGAGCGAAACCTACAATCACAAATTGCTGGGATGATGAAGATATCTCCCGTGACTGTTGAAACGGTAAACCTACGGGAAGTCGCTGCATTAATATCTGCTTGTGATGTCTATATAGGCAATGACACAGGTCCTATGCACATCGCAGCTGCGGTGGGGACACCTGTGGTCGCAATGTTTGGATCAACAAACCATATTAGAAGCGGTCCCTATGGCGAAGCGCATGTCGTCGTGCGGAGTGAATTGGATTTAGGGTGTAATCCTTGTCATCCTGGGAGGAACCCTGGCGGATGTGGTGCGGGGAGTTGTGCAGTAATTGATGGGATTTCAGTCGAACAGGTCATGAAAGAAGTAACCCACCTAATACCAGATTGACGTTCATCAGAGTGATAGATGCGATTTGCTTATCTCACTTTATGCGTCAATTTAGCGATAGTCCAAGGCTGTTAGATACGCACTGCGTCATTCTTCGCCATATAGTTTAGCGATAGTCTTTGATTCTATTTTGCTGTAGCACATTCATCCTTGAATGTGCTACAGCCGCAGTCAATATTTTTGGGGTACAGATAAGCACAATCAGGCTGCATGTTGTTAAAGAAAGAAGCACAATCAAGGATGAATGTGCTACAGCTAATTTGTATCATAAAAGGTGCAAACCTCGGACGAAACAGATTAGGACAAATCCAATGTGATTACGAAATTGCATTGACAATTGACCGACTCTGGAGTTGTTTGTCATGAGTTATTGTCCTTTTGCTATCTAAGCAGAAAAACAGATCATCCCAAAGGTAAAATGCGATCGAATTCCATATTTGTTGGAAATCTATTGAATGATTTATTAG
>VXOP01000242.1 GCA_009839975.1 Candidatus Poribacteria bacterium | reverse complement strand
GAGAACGTTACGAACACATCTATTCTGTACAGGAGACAGCTGTCAGATTGGCTATATGTCACAAGGCTGATGTATGGAAAACGCATTTAGCTGCACTTTTGCATGATGTTGTCAAATGGATGTGTGATGATGAATTGTATCAGAATGTATCGCGATACAACATACAACTTGATCCTATTGAGGAGAAAATGCCTGCTTTGTTGCATGCAATAGTCGGCGTTAAATATGCGATTGATTTGTTTGAAGTTACAGATTTGGAAGTACTTGAGGCAATCCGATGTCATACAACTGGAAATGCATCAATGGGATTAATCGCAAAATTGATTTATGTTGCGGATTTTTCCGAACCGACTCGGGAATACAGTGAGGCGGAACGAGTCAGAGAAATAGCTGTCAAGGACTTGGATCAAGCAGTCCACGATGTAGCATGTTATAAGATTGGATTTCTACTCAAAAAAGGATGGATTATACATCCAAATACGATACATACATACAACGATTCCTTAGTAAAATGATGTGAGATTTAAGTTAGATTTTAATATTTAATCTTATGTATTGGAGTCTTAGCGAATGAGGACAAATAAAACTTTAGAAATCGTAAAAGCCGCAGCGACTGCGGCAGTGAACCATCGCGCCCAGAATCCTGTAATACTCGACCTTCGTGAATTAGACTGTTTTACAGATTTCTTTGCTATTTTTAGTGGCATATCAGATATTCAAGTTGAAGGTATATCTGATGCAGTTTTAGAAGAACTTGAGGAGAATTGGGATCAACGGCCTTGGCAAAAAGAAGGTGCAAAAAGATCGGATTGGATTCTCTTGGATTATGTAGATTTCGTCATTCACATTTTCTTAGATGAGAAACGGGCTTTTTACAACTTAGAACGTCTATGGTCAGAAGCACCGCAAATTGACTTGCCCGAAACTGAAGTGGTGAAGATTATAGATCAACAAGAGGAATATGATGAGAACGAATTGGTCTTAGGTCTCGTTACTTCAGATGGTGGGAATGCTACTTAGCACCAACAGATTCTGATTGACAAAGGAGAATTTTTCTTTAGTCTACACCTGCAAGGATGACGGTGATGTTATCAGTTCCCCCATAGGAGAGTGCTTTCTTGATGAGTTGTTCGCTTGCTACTTCAAGGCAACCTGCTTTAATCAAAATAGTTTGCATTTCAGTATCATCTATGATCAGATCATGTAATCCATCGGTACAGGCAAGTATAATGTTCCCTCTCGTCAATGGACAGATGTCCGTTGTAAGAATGATGTCTTCAGATAATCCAACAGCTTGCGTAATAATGTTTCTTTTGGGATGTACGCGACCTTCTTCAGGTGTAATTTCACCTTTCTCTATTAAGTTCTGTACTAATGAATCGTCTGTTGTGATCTGTGTCAGTATATTATTATGGAGTACATACAATCTGCTGTCCCCAACATGTACATAAGCTAAATAGCTTGGTGTGACAAATCCTGCGGTTAATGTAGTACCCATCCTTTTGTATTGGTGAGTATCTTGTCCTATTTTGAAGACACGTTGGTTCGCTTCTATAGCAAGTTTTTCCAAAATATTGAGTCTATTGATGGGTCCCAAATCACTTGCGGGTAATGGTGTTTCGGCAACCCATTCTTCAAATACTTGCAAAGCGACACGACTTGCTATATCGCCATGAGCATGTCCACTCATACCGTCTGCAATTGCAAAAATGAGATTATCATTATCAAAGAAATACGCATCTTCATTTCTTTTTCTGAGAATGCCGATGTCAGTTCTTGCAACATAGTTCATCGTCAATTTCTCCATCTACTAAGGTGCTGTATCTATTTAACGGAAATTAATTATAACTGTTTCAAAATGTCAATTCATTGAAGAAGATGAATCGTGAGAAAAAGTAGCAGATAATACTAATATCTAACCAAAAAAGGACTAACTGAATGTCACAATCCACACCACTTACTGGTCTACATTCTGAATCACTTGTAATTGACTCTCATAACGATGCAATTGTCGCGCATATTCGACGTGGAAATCTAAGTCTTGCGGATGAGCAGGTAAAGAATTCTAATCAGCACAATGGCACTATTCTCTATCTGCGGGGTCGTATATCTGCTGCAAAAGATGAAATAGGTATTCAACTGAACATCCCGAAAATGCGCGAAGGAGGAATTGATGTCGCTTTTTTCGCTGTAGATGTTACCCGCGCCTGGAAAAATCATCTCTCCTACGCATTAGATGCCTTCGGGTGGTTTGATGCTGAAGTAGATGCCAATTCATCCGATATGCATATTGTTCTTAATGCAGCCGATATTCATGCCGCAAAAGCAGAAAGAAAAATTAGTGCTGTACTTGTGATCGAAAATAGTGAAGGCGTAGAAAGAAGTCTCAATATACTGCGTTCACTCTATCAGTTGGGTGTTCGCTCAATCGGGTTAACACATAATCCAAATACTTGGGTATCAACGGGTAATGATGAAGGAGAAACAGGTGGTGGACTGACAAAATTCGGTGTTCAACTGGTATCTGAAATGAACAGGCTTGGCATGTTAGTCGACGTATCACACATTAGTGAGCGAGGGTTCTGGGATGTGCTTGATGTATCAGATAAACCTGTCATTGCCTCTCATAGCAATTGTAAGACGTTATGCAACCATCCACGGAACCTCTCCAATGAACAATTGAAAGCATTAGCTGCAAATGGTGGCGTTGTAGGTATTACTTTTGTAACGGGTTTCCTCACCGAGGATGGTTGGAGGAAACCACCACCATTTGAACAACTCCTAAACCATATTGAGTATGCTATTGATGTTGCGGGGATTGACCACGTCGGTATAGGTTCAGATTTTGATGGCGGAGGTGAACTTTTGAAGGATGCAACAGAATATCCGAAAATTACCGAAGGTTTGTCTGATAGAGGCTATTCTGAAGCTGATATTAAGAAGGTAATTGGTGAAAATCACTTACGTGTTTTTGAAGCTGCCTGCGGGTAACAGATTATTCAAGTAACCGGCAGATCGTAGTCCACACTTCATCAACGGTGATCTTTTTCATACAGATATTATCTTTACATCTGTCTGTAAACTGCTTACACGGATTACAAGGTACATCATGACGGATGGTGGTATGCATTTCACCCAGTGGCTGGAATCTAATATGATTCCCAGGGCCAAACAGTGCGACTGTGGGTGTGCCAACAGCAGATGCAATATGCATTGGACCCGTGTCATTTGTCAGAAATAGGTTGCACTTTTCAATGTATGCTGCTAACTCTCTTATTCTAAGTGTACCAGCAAAATGATATACTTGTTCTTGCATGAGACCACACACATTGGCAACAAGTTCTATCTCATTCGGTCCCCCAAATACGATCACTTGTGCGTTGTAATTTTGCACCAATTTGTCCCCAATTGATGCGAACCGTTCTGGCATCCATTCGCGTAACTTCCATCCGGCCCCTGGGAATAGTCCTACCTTCAATCGTTGTTCTTTAATTCCTGCATTTTCAAAAGCATCTCTCGCTTGAGTTCTCTCGGCATCAGATAGATGCATCTCTAATTGTCTGTCTTCTGCAGGAATACCTGCAGCATGCAATACATCGAAATAACGTTCTGTCGCGTGTTTTTCTTCCGAATGGGGTACACGGATTGTACACAGTTTCCCTTTCCCAACACGTTCAGAGGCACCACTCAGATACATCAGTAGTTCCGTTCGGAACTTCCTTTGAAAATCTAATGTTAAGGCGAATTGTTTTTGTCGTAAAATGCGTAGAATTCGGATCATCTCACCGGTATCTTTTGCTAACCTATTGAACTGAATAATCTCATTAAGGTGAGGATTCTCAAGCAACACATCAGCAGACTGTTGCGCTACTAACATTGCAATATAAGCATTAGGATAGTGTGAACGGACTGCACGGATTGCAGGTGTTGTTAGGACGATATCACCAAGTGAGCTAAGACGGATAAGTAGTATTCTTTCCAAGACCTTTTCCTCAATAGAAATGCAGTTTGTAGTAGCACAGTTTATTGTGTGTTCTTGACGTTGTGGACGGCACACGGCGTGTGCCTACTACTATTAAGAACATGCTATAATCTTCTTTTCAATACCATTCATCGCTTTTTCTACGAGTGCTACAATGTCCAATTCTTTTTCTGCGTTGTCCAATTCGACTACAGTCGCATGTGTGGCTGGATGTTTAGGCACAAAAAGGGAACAACAATCTTGATGGGGTAAGATTGATACATTATAAGTTCCTATCTGCTCAGCTATCTCAATTATATCAACCTTATCAAAACCAATTAATGGACGCAAGATGGGAATATCAACTACGGCTTCAATCGATCTAAGATTTGAGAGCGTCTGTGACGCTACTTGTGCCAAACTCTCACCTGTAACGACTGCCTCTGCTTCTTCAATTGCTGCAACCTGCTCAGCAATACGTGACATCATTCTCCTGTAGATCAGCACACGATAGGGGGACGGTGTCTTTGTCACAATAACTTGTTGAAGTTCAGAAAACGGTATGAGATATATTGTACTTTGATAGTTCGACTCTGCCAATATTCGTGTCAACTCAATAACTTTTTCCAACGATGCTTTATCTGTATACGGATAACTGTAGAAGTGAATATATACAGCTTTAGCCCCCCTTTTTATCATTTTCCATGCTGCAACAGGTGAGTCAATTCCACCAGACAACATAACGAGTACTTTACCACTTACGCCAACCGGGAGGCCCCCTACACCCTTAATTTTGTCTGTATAGAGATATGCCTGCTGATGGGAAATATCAATCCAAAATGTTCGTTCTGGTTTGTGCATATCTGCGCGTGTACCGGTTTTTTCAATTAAGTAGCCGCCAACATCTCTGCTAATCTCAGGAGAAGTTAAAGGAAAAGACTTGTCGGAACGTTTCGTTTCAACTTTAAGTGAATTAAATGTGGCACCTTCAGTTAATGTAAAGGCAGCTTCTCTAATAGCAGTCATGTCTTTCTTGGTGCATAAGACAAGTTCAAAATGTGCAATACCGACAACTTTTTTTAGCCTTTTTTCTATTTCTTCCAAATCTGTTTGGGATTGCAGACGCACAAGTATTCTGTCGTGTAATCTTTTTACCTCAAGATATCCTGTCCCTCGTAGAGACAATTTAATGTTTCTTGCGAGTCTCTTCTCAAAATAGACTCTGTTTTTACCCTTTAGTCCTACTTCAGCGTAATGAATAACAAACATTTTTTCTGTTTTGGGCATAATGTTCTGTCCAGACTTATTTTGTAGGTCGGGTAGACGGCACACGGCGTGTGTCCACTACTTTTTTTGACGGCACACGGCGTGTGCCTACTACTATTAATAGAGGACATCTTTCGTGGTTTTAAAGTGTAGTTTTGCTACATTCCCAAGTGCAGATACTCCATGTTGTCTAATAAAGTCTCTTGCTGCAACCTTGACATTTGGGGTTGCCCCTCTTGGCAATTCAAAATCGAATTCTTTTGACAATGCATCCATATCCGTTAGAAAAGTAGCTCTGGCAATTATTGATGCAGCAGCAACAGCAATATCTCTTTCAGCTTTTGTCTCAAGTTTAACATCCATGTTTTCTGATCTTAATTGTGACGTAACTATATCGTGGTAGCTGAACTTATCTACAAGCACATGTTCTGTTCCTTTTGATTCGGACAGTTTTTGTATGACTTCAACATGCATGCTTGCCAGTAAAGTATTCAGATTCTTGCCTTGTGATTGAAAATGATCGTAATCAGTATTATAGGTTTCAGGCATCTTTTTTATTACTACGATGTTTTCTTCATAGTGTTCCCACATCCAGTTCGCAAGTTTCTCTACACGAGAATTAGTAATCTTTTTGCCATCAGATATACCCATTTCTACAAACGTATCTATACAGTCGTTATTGATATAAACACCAGCCACGACAAGTGGTCCAAAGTAATCTCCTTTACCAGATTCATCTGTCCCGATCCATGCATTCCAATGATGTAATTTTTTCATGTTATAGATTTATCTTTTATAGTGAGTTTTAGAATTAATGCCATTAAAAATATTGACTGACTTCACAACGGGCGAGGTGACCTCGCCCCTACGCTTGGTTTCTTGGTAAACGTTAAAATGTCTCATCAGTTATTCACTTTACTATAATCTAAATTCCATCGTGCTGCATATTCTGCAACTTGTTCCCCAATTGTTCTTAGACGCATTTCCAATTCATCATCGTTTAGACATCCATTCTCATCAAATGCTTCAGATGCTCTTGCGATTGAAACATCATTAGGTACGACCCAAGCCCGTAAGGACGTGCAGACTATTCTCAACATTGAGAGTGCATTTCCAGCACCCATTCTACCCCCAGACACACCGATTAGACCCACAATCTTATTCTGAAATTCTTCGGAACCCATGAGGTCTAATGTGTTTTTGATTACACCGCTAAAACTACCATGATACTCAGGAGTACCCAGCAGGACACCGTGTGCTGCTGCTACTTTCTGTTTAAGTTTAATAACATCAGGAGGATAATCAGATTTCTCGTCAACTGCGCCATAGAAAATAAGTTCGTATTCACTCAGGTCCAACAATTCAACAGATGCCCCATTTTCTTCGGCACCCTTCAGAGCAATTGTCAATGCTGCGTGTGTTGTACTACCTTTCCTTAAACTCCCACATAGACCTATGACATTAATCGGATGTTTTTTAGAATAACTCATGGTTTCAATTATACATGAATGTGCTCATAAAATCAAGATATAGATTACAATGAATCTTACGTTTTTATTGACAATATTAAACGCTTCATGTAAAATATCATCTGAATTACTACGGAATTGAATGTAATATTTGAAGGTGTTCTCGGCATATCGTATAAACAGAGTTTTACTTAGTCCATTTTTAAAGGAGACAGATGAAAAAAGGTATATGTATTGGGTCCCTACCAGGAGATTCAACTAAGGCACGTTTCAACATAGCGAAAAAAGCTGGTTTTCATGGTGTGGAAATCGGTCCGTTACAATCGATAGAAGAACGTAAGAATATAAAAAATTTAGCAGATGAAATCGGTATAGAACTTTGCAGTGTGATGAATGGAAAACATTGGTCCCATCCACTTTCAGATGCGGATCCTGCTGTACGTGAAGTATCGCATCAGGCAATGCTTGATTCTTTGTCTACTGCTGAAGTAATTGGCGCAGATACAGTTCTACTTGTGTGTGCAGTTGTTAACAATCGGACGACTTATGAGGATGCATATAAACGTTCACAGACAGAGATACGTAGGTTAATACCAGCTGCAGAAGAGAAAGGTCTCACTATCGCAATTGAGAATGTTTGGAATAAGTTCTTGCTGAGCCCTATAGAGTTTGCACGCTATATTGATGAATTTGAGAGCGATACTGTGTCAGCATATTTTGATGTTGGCAATATAGTTGCTTACGGATTTCCACAACACTGGATTAGATCTCTCGCTTCACGAATTTCTAAGGTTCATGTAAAGGGTTTTAACGCAGGGGAGCATAGATTTACATATCTGATTGATGAATGCACTATTGACTGGAATGCAGTTATGACAGCTCTGAAAGATGTCGGTTATGATGACTATATGACTGCAGAATTACCTGTGAATGCTGATGATCCAGAAGGAACAGTCCATAAGATCAGTGAGGATATGGATAGCATTATCGCTGGAGAAGTTTAAAAAGAGTAGCAGATGGAAATAATAATACAACCTTCAAACCATCATATCGCAACGATTGCTGCAGAGAGTATTAGTGATGCTTTGAAAAAGAACCCTAATCTCGTTTTAGGGTTAGCAACAGGTAGTACACCGATTGCACTTTACAAAATACTCGTTCAAAAATATAAGAATAGGGAACTTGATTTTTCTAAAGTAACCACTTTCAATTTGGACGAATATATCGGAATACCTTGTCATCACCCACAGAGTTATCACACTTTCATGGCTAAACACTTTTTTGATCATGTCAACATACCGATAGAGAATCAACATATACCACAGAACGCTGCGGTTGACTTTGAATCGTATTGTGAAAAATATGAGAAGAAGATCAAAGATTCAGGTGGGATTGATATACAGATTCTTGGTATCGGAACAGATGGACACATAGCATTTAATGAAACCGGTTCATCTCTGTCATCACGAACGCGACCTGTAACGCTCTCAGAAAGTACACTGAAGGCAAACGCAATACACTTTAATGCCGATAAGAGTGCTGTGCCAGAAATGGCGATTACGATGGGAGTTGGCACAATTATGGAGGCAAAACAGTGTATTCTGTTAGCCAGTGGAAAATCAAAATCCGTAGCAATTGCAAATGCGGTGGAAGGACCTATAACAGCCTCAGTCCCCGCTTCAGCGTTGCAGATGCATCCGAATACCTTTATCATCATTGATGAAGATGCTGCTTGTGAGCTAAAAGAGATAGACTACTATAAAAGATGCTATGAGAATAGACTGAAGCTTCTTTAAACCTCGGAAAAACTAACTTTCTGCAAGCAGTCGAAAGTATTCTTCTCTGCTCAGGTTTACAGTCCGCATGTTATTTCTGATGATGTTGATCGGTACTTCATCATAACGTGGAATAACCACAGCACGTATAGCATCAGGATGGTGATAGATGAGATGTGATCCTTTTTGTCGTACAAAACTGCATCCGAATTTCTCAAAAATTTTAACTTGGGTTTGCCAGTCTGTCGACGAAAGTCTAGGCATCAAATGCCTCCGAAGGAAACTGTAAGTTGATCAAATGAGACTACTTGTTTATCAAGTTGAAGGGTTAGTTGTGAAGTACTCAAATCGTAACCAGCATCTTCTAAAAAGGCCTGAAGTGTTCCAAGTTTTGCTGTTTCTTCTAACTGAATTTCAATAACTTCAACAAGGTTTTTTCTCGCTTCGTCAATATTTCTTCCACAACTTGCAACGTCTAATTCTGGGCAATAGGCAGTGTACATATTACCTTCTTTCCAAATCTCTTCTGTTACTACTAATTTTTTCATCATAACCTCCCCTTTTTTCCGTTGAATTTGTGATGATACCAATGAAAATTGTACATAGTTTTGTCTAAATTGACATACTCACCGAGCTAAAGCATCGGTGATTCTTTCGTCTCTTATAGAAACGTTCTCTGCTTACGCGGAGCAACATCGGGTTTCTAATCGGATTCCGATGGGCGGTGCCATGGCCGCCACTACGGGGACACCGAGGCATCCCAGATACTTTTGTCTAATATTCATCGCACCGACACCATCTCGGTGATATGTGAAACCACACGGACACGTATAAGTGCGATTAGTCGGTTTCTTTCTATTACCGCAGTTTGGACAAGTTTGTGAAGTATACGACTCATCAATCTTTTTGACAGCAATACCAGCACGTTTTGCCTTGTATTCTATCAAAAATGTTATTTTACCGAATGCCCATTGATGCAACTTCTGATTCGCACGTTTGCCATAATCAATATTTTCTCGGACACCAGTTAGGGATCCGATGACAATTGTGCCGATGTTCTTTTCTTGACACACTTCAACAAACTTTGTGGTCTGCTTGTGTAGACAGTCCATAATCTGATTATCAACTTTTCGGATGCGTCGCCATTTTTTACGCACAAGCCACCACCAACGTCTTGAATGTTTGAGACACTTATCTATTTTAGAGTCAAAAGACGCAAGCACTTTGTTTCTCAACCGGTATAGGCTACGGATATACCGCCCATTGAAAATCGTTGTCCGGTTCCCATCAAAACTCACCATAGGATGTATCTCACCAATATCAACACCGACAACATCTTCTGAAGTTATTTTATCAGACTTCTCGGTGTGATAGACAAAATGGAGTTCATATTCTCCATAGTTATAGATAAGGTTCACGATAGCAGGTTTGTTCTCTTTATCAAACTTCTTTGGAAGTGGGACCTCTAACGGTTCAACATCTTTCCCGTTAGAAAGCACAAGCATGCTGTTTTTGATAGAGATCGCAGACTTTTTCCAGGTTGTTGTCTGATAATTTTTCTGCTTATGTGGCGGTTTCGCTTTGATATTTCCATTTTTGCGCAACTCACGATATCCTTTTCTATTTTTGAAATACCTTGCACGAACAGCTTGAATACTTTGAGAATGTAAGGGTTGTGTTTTAGAAAGGTGTTTATCCATCCACAGCTCACACGGTTTTTCTAAGCCTACACCTGTACGGTAACCATGAGCATAGCCCCAAACTTCTTTGAGTTTCAAACATTCATTCCACACGGAAGCAGACGCAGCATTGATCTTGTCTAACTGTGGACTATGTCTAATCTTGACTTTATAGGTTCTCATTGTGGTACCCTTTTCATTGTGATGTCAATGTGAACCGGTGCGGTGGCACTTCCAAGCAGAAGGCTACATCCACCGCCACAATTATGTTTAAAAGGATAGCATATTTTGTTGAATATCTCAAGTTTATTTGATAGAATATACCAATGCGTCGCCACTACATCCCCGTGCTAAAGCAGCGGGGTCTTGTGGCGAAAGAGTGATAACAAATATATTTTGTCATTTCTTTAGGTTAAGTTATCCTATAATCTTCATTACCCTTCCCATACGATATGCTAAATCTCAATGTGGAGGGGTTGACTTTAGTCGGCCGACACCGATTTGTATTGCAGGTAGGATTGTATTTGAGATATTGCTTGAATAATCAAAGATTGCCCAACCAGAAGCACCCAGGAATCGTGCAAGATGTATCTGTCCAATTACGGCATCTGCTTTTAGAAGGGAATTTGATGACGTTGCACCTATTCCAGGATATATTGCTACATCCTTGGGCATTAAAGCTAACTGATTCTCCAATAGATCTGTAAAATACGTGTCGTCTTCCGTGTAGTTCATAGGACAAACAAAGTCAATATATCCTGCTTTTGCCCAGGCTATCCAGTCCTGTCCAATTGAGGTAACACAGGAAGGGTATCCACCGAAGACAGCGGCGGATATTTTGACTTTAGGTCTAATTCCCCGGACTCGTTTGTGGATTAGTCGAACCAGACGGGTGATCTGTTCAACACGCCAATCAGTATAAGCACTGCTGTGTTTTCCAACTCTGGGTAATACATCAGTTGGCCATTCCTGTATCTTCAGCTTTGATGCAAGGATGAACCTATCACGACATTCAGTGCAATAACATGCATGGCTGCCCGGATAACGGATATAGTCAAGATGTATTCCATCTACCTTGTAGTTCTGGACGATTTCAGTTATAGCATTGAGTTCTAATTTCACGTTTTCTGGGTTTGAGGGACAAAGCCAGTTGATAGGGTTACCTTCAGCTGAAACTTGTGTTCTACCTTCCTTTCGCATTTTCTCTACAAATTCTTTTGGTGCGCCTTCTAAATTCCACGTAATTTTCCAAACGTGAACTTGTATACCATTGTTATGTGCAGCATTCACACATTGTGAGATTTGGTCCCCGTATTCTGCGTATTTGTTGCTCTTCGGCAATACACTGCTATCATAATGTGCCAGGCCTGCCCAAGCCATATTTGGAAGGATGATGTTGATACCAGCATTAGCCAATTCTTTTGCTGATCGTTCCCAATCACCTGGATATGCTCCGAGTCCTGAGTGATTCCATAGTGCGCGTCCTTCAGTTTCATCACTTAGATGTGACAGAGCATAAGCTTTTGATAGTGCATTTCTACTATCACGTGCAGCAGTCATCGCAGTATGATAATTTTTCTTTGCATATTCGGATTGTGCTTGAATGGACAATGTCTTACCTGATTGTAAGTCCTCTTTTGCTTCTGTTAATTCACTAAAAGATATGAATTTCGTAAGGGCATCAAGGTTCTTTATGTGTCCTATACTGGTTATCATATCTATTTCTCTTTTTGCGATTGCATGCTGAAATTCTGGAATAAGATGTCCGAGTAGCGCAGCAAGGAGCTGGGTCTTCGTCTGAATATCATCTGATAGAAAAACGTGGCTAAAGAATATACCATTTTCTCCGAGAAAAAATGCAGGGTATCCCGTCGATTCACCGTTCGAATTATACCAGTGACCTATTATCTTGGTCTGTGGGGTTGTAGATTCAACTGCAGTAATATTCCACGATGATTGTTTTACGTTAGTTGGTAGACCTAAAATGTCGGGTGCATCTAATCGAATAGAGGAAAACTGACCGGGTGTTTCTGCCTTTAGCCATTTTATTGACTTTAATCCCATGAGTGATGCCACTTCATCTGCAAGGTTATATGTCACAAATAATTTTCCACCGCGGGCGACGAAACTGTTTAGTATGGGAACTGTAGAAATCGAGATTTTTGAATTAAGTGGTAGGATGATCAAACGATATGGTTTAGAAGAATTGTCTTTTAGACGGGGGTTATTAGCAACAGAGGATTCCTGCAATTCGTCTGCAGTAAAACCGATGCTTCGTAGCATCTGTGCGAATCTCCTACTGACAGTACGAGCATAACTTACATCACCTTCTGGAATACCTGATGCGGTTGATGGCATCAAGATAGCAATTTCTGTCTGTTGCGCTGACACCGGGTTTACCTCTGCAATCAAACAAGTGAGAAGGATTACGGTGAAAACTAAGACATTTAATATTACAGTATGACGCCAATTTTTTGTACGATGTAATAGTCTAAATACCATCAGGGTCACCTCAGAGCAAGAAGAAGCACATTCAGTGTTTAGATGATCAAGCTAACGTTGCGTTGCAGCCAATTGTGGATTGTGTGGATTGGAAATTTTAGGGTTACTTTGACTTATCTGTTCTGTATTTACTATGAATTGCTCTACACCTCTGACGATAGCGGATGCTACCTTCTCTTGGTATGTATCAGTAGTGAGTTTTGTGGCTTCTGTTGGATTCGTAATAAAACCTGTTTCAATAAGAACAGCTGGCACACTGGTACCGATGAGAACAACAAAACGTGCATGTTTTACGCCGCGATCTTTCGCCCCAGTCTCAGCAACTAATTCCCGCTGTATGTGTGCTGCTAATCTACGACTATCTTTGCTCTTACTTTCTACGATCAATCCCTTCAATAGCGATTCTAATTCTTGAATAGTGTATCCTGAGTTTGCGTTTTCTCTTGCAGCGATGCGTTCTGCTTCTTTATCACTGCTTGTTATATTCAAATAGTAGGTTTCTATTCCATTTGCGCTTGCGTTGTAACTGGCATTTGCGTGGATACTCAGGAACAGGTCTGCTTTGTGTCTTACAGCAAACGCAGTCCGTTCCTTTAGTGGAATGAATTTGTCAGAATCTCGTGTTAGATGGACTGTGTAACCTCTATCGGTTAGAATCGCTGCAATTTTTTTTGAAATGGCAAGTGCAATCGGTTTTTCATATAGGTTTCCTACACCGATGCCACCAGGGTCTTTTCCGCCATGACCCGGATCAATAACAATCGTCTTTGCAGTCAATCCGAATTCCCGTGTCAGTGAACCGGGTGTTAAGGATTGTGGTTCAGGTTTAGTAGGTTTCGTTTCATTCTTTTGTGGTGTTTTAACCGGTTTTTGAGGGGGAGTGTTCTTAATTTCTGCTTTTGGTTTTTGTTTTTCCTGAATTTGCTTCAGTTCTTCTGTTGCAGCTGAAATTATGTCTTTGTTAGATTCAGATTTGACAATATCAAGATAGACCGTTTCTGCCCTTTTTTCATAGCCATGTTGCTTGTATGTTCTTGCTAATTCTAATTGTGCCATTGCTGATGAATCTGTGTCAGGATATTTTTCAGTAACGGTTTGGTAGTGATGTGCAGCCCGGGCAGAATCACCGATATGTGTATAACACCGTGCAAGCCAATAATGTGATTGCGGACGAAATTCTGAATCTGGATAGGTGTAAATCAGTCTTCTAAAAGCTGCGATTGCATGTTGAGGTGCTTGTGTATCTCCTGCTTTTATGCACCAGACCCAACTTGATGCGATAGCGAACTGTATTTCATCTGCTGAATCGCTATTTTCATCGGTATGTAGGAATTTCTCTAACGCATGAATTAGTTCGTGCCATTCATCAAGGGTTGCGTTTTTTTCTCCGCTGGTATAGGTTCTATGTTGTTCTGCAATTTCTTCATAGCTCAGTATACCAGCACATCCTGAGCTTATGATAATGATCATAAGTACTGGTATCCATAGAGGACAAAGTTTCATGTATATTACTCCATCGTCATGTTCATTCGGATTAGCTGCTTAGACTAATCCGATAGAATGCGAAAATTGGCTCTGTTAAGAGTTTGTTTATTTTGGTATAATTTGCATAACATAAAACGATGGATTCTTAGCAATCGTTACTGAAAATCAATTTCATCATTTTTCTTGACAAACGTCAAAGTATGTGTTATACTTAACATTGTCCTTGAGATGAGGTTGTTAAAGTCTCATTTTGGGCGGGTAGCTCAGGTGGCTAGAGCGACAGCCTTACAAGCTGTAG
>VXOP01000166.1 GCA_009839975.1 Candidatus Poribacteria bacterium | reverse complement strand
AACTTCCACTTACGATTGTTTTTCCATCCGGACTGAACGCAACACTTGTGACCCCCGCTGTATGTCCTATGAGTGTTCTCTTTTCTTCGCCTGTATCAACATCCCACAGACTGATGGTGTTGTCCCGACTTCCACTTGCGATTGTTTTTCCATCCGGACTGAACGTTACGGTATTGAAATTTCCGGTATGTCCAATATATAGGTCAAGTTCTTCACCTGTATGTGCATCATATATCCAAACACCGATGTCACTTGCCACTACCAGTTTAGAGCCGTCTGGGGAATATGCAATTTCACCGCTACCTCCTTTCCCGAACCGCACTTTCACGCCTTCGGGTAACCCCCAACGTATGTAGTCTTGAGCGAAGGTGTTTAATGTATAGGCAAATATTGTCAAAAGAACCGTGAGAATGAGATATAATTTGTTTTTCATGAGAAAGTTCCTTCTAATCTGTACTGAATGTTCGTATAAGCTTTCCTGTGTCCACATGCCACAGTTGAATTTCACCCAGGCAGGCACTTGCGACGATTCTTTGATCAGGATCCGGACTGAACATCACCCAGGGGCCGCCATGTCCGGTATGACTCGTCCGTGGTCCTGAGAGGATTTGAAGGTGTTCTCCTGTTTTCGCATCCCACAGATGTGAAGAAAAACCCCCGGCACCAGCGATTAATTTCCCATCTGGACTGAACGCAACGTTTGCAACAACACCCATATATATGTCTTCACGTTGTCCATCTGAGAGTGTTCGTATGAGTTCTCCTGTGCTTGCATGCCACAAACGAATAGTGTTTCTCATATCTCCACTTAGGATATACTTTCCATCTGGACTGAATGCTATACTCTGGACTGAATGCGCGTGTCCTGTGAGTGTTAGCAGAGGTTTTCCCGTGTTTATATCCCACACACGAACTGTCTGGTCATCACTTCCAGTAGCTATCCGTTCACCGTCCAAACTGAAGGCTATACGTCTAACATATTTTGAATGCCCTACAAATGTTTGGAGACGTTGTTCCGTTTTCGCATCCCACAAACTGACAGTCTTATTCCTGTGTCTATATGCGATAGTGCTTCCATCCGGACTAAACATTATGTGACCTGACTCTTCTGGTGGAAAGTTATTGAGTGTTCGTATGTGTTCCTTCGTTTCAGCATCTCGCAATTGAATGGTACCGAATGAATTGACACTTGTGAGTGTCTTGCCGTCCGGACTAAACGCTACACGCCAGGGTCTACCTATATCCTCCACAAACACTTCAGGTTTATCATCTGTCTGTGTATTGAAGATCAATATACCAGTCTCAATCACCACTGCGAGGCGTTTGCCATCGGGGGAATACCTTATATCATAGATTCCAGGTTTTTCTTTCCCTGTGATCGCTTTTCTGCTACCAGAGACATTCCGTTGCTGTATATTTTGGGTGAAACTGTTGGTTGTGAATATAAAAACTATAAAAAATGCTGCAAAAATAGAAAACACTCTGAATTTCATGGTTGATTCTCCTATTCTGTAACGATGTTATACCAACTACTCCAGAAAATAAAAGGTAGTCTTTCAAATGTCACTTTGATGCACCAGTTTCTAATCCTGGAAATCTAATAATCCTGAAAGTCCTGGTTCAGACAATTAACGATCTGCTTCTTCCTGCAATTGTAATATCTGCGATGGTATCGTTATTCTCTCACCTGTTGGGATCCTAACCCTCACGGTTTCGGGTCTTCTTAGGATGCCAAACAACCTTTTTTCATAATAGGATAAATCTGATAGCGGGTGTTCAATTTCTGACAGTTGTCTATAGTAATTTCTATCAATATATGTCAAGACACCATCCCAACGCATTGTAATGTTGGTATCTTCTGGTTGTTCCTTTAAAATAAGTTCTAACACGCCGCTTGATCGTTGATATGTTGAAGTTCTTGCACGTGTATGTGTTGCATATCCATCAACATATACTATTGATTTAGGCAATTCCCACATCTTGCCATCGGTAAGTTCATGACTGGGTTCACCAAGTCTGTCAATAGTCTTTTGGACAAGCTTATGTGCATTTGTAGTCGGTTTTTGCGTGATATATCCAGCTGAACGTAATTTATTATGTCTAAAAGCAAACACAAGGGATACAGGAACTTGGTCAATTACGGTTTTGTAAACAAGTAGATCCGGTGTTCGCATAGCCACTGCTTTACCCTTTTCAATTAACATGACACGTTCCTGCGAGTATCCCCACAGCACCTCACGAAAATCATAATTATCTGGTATGTCTTCAGAAACAATATTATGAATGGTAGAACACCCTACAAAAAGCGTTGAAATAATAAGTATTCCAAATAAGAAATGAAGTTTTATGATATTCACTACGACTGAAGCTGTGTGCCTGTTTGCCCACAACCCTCCTTTCTGATGTTCTCTACAATTGTTTATCGATCTGTAGAATCGTCAAGAGAAAAACGTAACACACCCCGTTTTCTTGTTCCTACATAAAGCGTATTCCCATCAACATCAATACATGTAATAGTACGCGCAATACCATGATGAATTTTCGGTATAGCTCGTTCCCACGTAGTCATACCATTATTCACATGATATATTCTTCTCCCTACTTCCCCGTATACTGTTGTCCCTTCCACAGCTAACATAGTAATAATGAGTTGTTTGCCTTTTGCACATGTGAGTGTATACCAATCAGTTCCGTTAGTTGACCTTACAACACCTTTGTCGGTTGCAACATAGACATGGTCACCTGCCATCACTATCGCCTTGTAATGACCTATAGGATATGGAAGGTTTCCTGTAACATCAGTCCAAGTTTTGCCTTCATCAAGAGATTGCATCAGTTGACCTTCTTTTTCTCCAACGTAAATTGTGTTTCCATACACCGCAAATCTGAATCCTATAGCATCTATAAACCAATTATTTGCGTAGCAAAAAGAATAATCATCACTAACCCCTTTATCCAGTAAACCTGTGTTCAACCATTGCGTATCACCGGGTTTACATCTATAGAGTTGATAGTTGTATTCAACATAGTAAGTACCATTGGCAACAGCGATACCGCCAAGCTGCGATTCTGAGAACGTACCATCCCCATGCCCCACATTTCGTCCCATATAAGGGTAACCGGGAGGATGTCCGGTAGGACGATTTAATTGAGCGTTTTCCTTCCACAGATCAATTTTATCTAAAATAGGCATTTCAGAGATATTGATGAGACTATTGTCTTTGGTGGAAAGTCGGAAAAAACGAGGTGCACCTAATTTATCGTCTCTAACGAAAATATCTCCATCGGATTCTATAATACGTGTGATAAAACCCGTATCACCTTCTAACAGTTGTCCAAGATTCACCTCTGTCAGTAGAATAGACAAGTCCATTTACCGTATTCGCGTAAAGCGTGCCGTCGAGAGCAATCAATTGCCACACATCTGTATTTACGAGTCCGGTATTGAGTGGATACCACGATTTACCGCCATCTGTTGTGCGGTGTATTCCGTAGTTACCGCTTCTGTAGTAGGTATCCTCATTTACCAGAGCTAATGCAAAAGCATTTCCTAAGGTTTCTGTATCTACAAAAATCCATGTTTCCCCACAATTTGATGAATGGTAATGTTTCTTTTGATCTACAAGCATCACCTTATTTGCAGTTACCATGATTTTCAGCGGTCTATATCCACTTGATCTATGTGGGTATATAGTATCCTTTTCCTTACTGTCTTTTTTGTCCTTTGAAGTTCGATTCAATAAATTGATTCTTGATAGTTCCTCTTTATCTGTGTTATCTTTTCTCGGTGTAATTTTTTTCCATGTAACCCCTTGATCGCTTGATACGAAAAGTTCCCATGTCAAACCTGTTGCTGCCTGTGCACGACCAATTGCACGATGTAAACTCATGGGAGTGTCCGTTTGTGTTAACCAAGTATTGTTAGATAAACGTACTCTGGATATAACTTTAGTATATTTACTATCAATATGATAACTTCTTGCGGCATAGAGTACATTATCTTTCGTCTCCAAAGTTAGGATTGGGAAGTGCTTACTTTTTTCACCTATTTCATCAAGGAATATTTGTTCCCAGGTGTTTCCATTCAGACGATATAGTCCTTTATCGGTGCCTACGAAGACTGTATTATCTATAACAGCAATTGCGCGAGGTTCAATGTTTGGGTATTTATCGTCAAATGGTGTCAACCGAACCCATGATGCACCATTATCGTCTGAACGGTATACCCCGTTATCACCTGAAAGGTAAAATTCATCGCGAAGACACAGATAGAAAGTTTGATCCAGAATTGCCAAATCGATAAGTCCCCCTCCAGGATGCACAGAGAATGTTTTCCATGTTTTTCCTCTATCTTTTGATGCAATGATTTTTTCATTTGTAGCAAGATACAGTATACCATCTTTTTCAACCATAGGTCCAGATCGCATGCCGCTCAATTGTTCTCTATATGAAAATATATCACGTTGGTAGATGCGAGTCCACGCTGCTTTATCATCTGTGAGTTCATAGATTCCGCTATAAGTTCCAGCAAATACCTCTCCATTGTCTGTTGCATAGAGATTGACGACTCTCCCCCCTACAGGTCCATTTGTTTGGTGCCATTCTCCTTTCTTATCTGAAATTCCATTTTTCCCTTGCGATGCAGCAAACTGTGATGTGTCCGATTTCTGCCCAGATCCATCAATGTTACTGACTACATCAGAACGAACAACTTGATTGTCAACTACAGATTTAACGGGGGATTTTAAGACTAATTGTGCGTCAACGATTTCAATCGTAGGATCAGACTGTGCAGTCAAACTATAGGGTTGTTGGATACGCATTAAGTTCTTTGCCCCAACTCCCAATAGAAGGACTATTAGGATAGCTGAGACAGCAGATAATGCTAAAGGTATATACGGTTTGTTTGCAGAGGGTGTGGATGGCATAAGCCGGGACACCTTTTCCATGATTTTTTCTGTCATTTGTGTTGGTAGTTGGAAACTGGCAATGTTCTCATTTATCGTTTTTACTTCATCTTTTAATCTGTTGCGTGCGCGGTGTAATCGGCTCCGTACGGTATTTGGTGATACTCCCAGAAACTTCCCAATATCTTCACATGACATTTCAGCGATATAATATAGGTTCATCACTGTACGGTCACTTTCCTGTAGCTTATTGAGTAGTTTTTGAACGATGGATCGGTGTTTCTCTTTTACGGCTTCTTCACGTTGTTGTGTGATATGTGCCGAATAATATACCTCTTCTAACTCAACAGGGTCTGTTGTTTCTAACGATTGGGGTTGTGGTTTTTTCTTTCGGTGCCACGCGATACATTTGCGGTTTGTAACGACATAAAGCCATCCTGCAAATTGTCTGTAGTGTTTGAAGGTAGGGAATTTTTGGTATGCGGTGATGAAAACATCTTGTGTAATTTCTTGTGCGATGTGAAAATCACCAATTTTCTGCCACGCAAGGGTGTGTACCTGATCTTGGTATTTTTCTACCAGTTGCGAAAAAGCGTGTTGATCACCTTCTAATGTGCGTTGAATTAAGTCAGCATCATTGTTTTTCATAGTACACCTTCATTCAGGAAAAATAGTAATGCAATTACAGATAATAGAACTCTCTATAATTAATAACGCGATTTTGTGATATAGAATTGCATATTTGGACAAAAAAATGCAATTTTTGAGAAAAGAAAGATGTATTTGATGTGATCCGTTTTGATGAAGTGAGCACAACGATACTAACAGTTGTTTTCACGTCATCTCTGTGGCATCTTACGTTTGGTGGAGATTTTTTCCCAATCCCAGAGCAGCACCGTGCCATCATCACTTCCACTTGCAAGCATCTTTCCATCATGTGAAAATACCAAGGTTGTGATTGTCTCCGTATGTCCAGATAGGGTTCCTAAGTTGATACCGTTTGTATCCCACAATATGATTTCAGATCCTTTCGTATCAAGCAGGATTTGTCCATCAGGTGAGAATATTAAGACACTGTTAAATGCTCGAGGTTTATCCGTAATTTTACCGCGATCTTGGATACCTGTGGGTGTTACGTCCCATAAAATGATGCCTTTTGTATCACCCAGAGCAATGGTCGTACTGTCAGGTGAAAATGCCAACGGAAAACAAAACTCCTTGTTGGGTAGTGTGAGCTCGCGCTGCGTTGTAGTATCCCATATCTCTATTTCCTGATGTGTGTGTGCTGTGAGAAGTTTTCCATTGGGTGAGAACGTCAATCCAGTACCAATGCGTGTTTTCCACCAAAATCGGAACAACTCAACACCAGTCTCTATTTCCCACGCAAGAATCCCTCTATCATATATATAAGCAACGAGAATGTTGTTATCAGGTGAGAATGTAAGTGCTTTCGTGTGCCCAGCATCCTGCCAGGGACCAGAAATTTCTTTCCTATTGATTATATTCCATAATTGAATGCTGCCAAAAGATCTATAAACTGTTGCGTTTCTACCATCATAAGGAAATAAATTGACATAAGGAGACAAATACCTAAATCCTTTAAGACCTTGAAAAGCTAAACGTGTAGCATCTGGTGACAACGCAATAGTCGTCGCATCACTTTGTTGATCATAAAAAGTGGTCAGTTTATGCTTGGTTTGTAAACTCCATACGTCGACAGTGCCGTTGTAAGCAGCAATTGTAAGGTTAGCATCATCTTCAGAAAACGCAGCTGCTATCACCGATTCTATATGTCCGTCTGCAAATGTGACAAGTTCCTTTCCATTTTCTGGATCCCAGAATCGGATTGTACCATCGTAGCTACCACTTGCGAGACAACCCCTATATTGCGATGTTCCTTCGGGTGCAAATGTTAATGTACTGATAGTGTTTTTATGACCTAAAAGGGTCACGCGTTCTTTTTGTGTATCTACATCCCAAAGTTTTATGACTTTATTGGTGTCACCACTGGCAAGTGTTTTCCCATCTGCTGAGAATGCAAGAGCGGTAATCCATCCTTCATGTGCTTCCAAAGTAGCAAGTTTTATCTGTTTTTCTATATTCCACAACTGGATCGTTTTGTCCTTACTTCCGCTTGCAAGCATTTTTCCATCTGGTGAGAACGTCAAAGCCGAAACTTCTCTACCCCTTCTCTCTTTTTTTAATAGACTGACTATTGCATGCCCTGTGAGACTCTGATATAGTCTTCCTGTTGTTGCATCCCATACGCGGATTCTGCCTTCACGCGTGCCAATAGCAAAATTGCTCCCGTCTCGTGAGAATACTACTGACTCGCGCTCCACGAACCCACTAATACTGCGCGACTTCGTTATTTTACGACCGGTTTGCACATCGCAATGCGCGATTTCATTACCATTCAGACTGACAAGTGTTGTGCTATCTTGTAAGAATGCAATTGCTTCTACTACGTAAAGTGATAGACCTGTTATTGCTTGTGTTGTGTTAGTATCCACATGCCACAATTGAATAATAGCGTTTCCAATTCCACCACTTGCGATGGTTTTCCCATCTTGTGAAAATGCCAATGCATTTACTTGTCCAGCTCCCTCTGTGAATGCAATAGGTTCTTCTCCATCAAGAACATCGTGTAAAGGATGCGATTGTGATGCAATGATGTGTGGGATATACGTTTCTTTTCCAGTTTGCACATCGTATAACCATACGCCAACATCTGTTCCTACAGCGAGGAGGTCACCATCCGGTGAAAACCGCATGATATTAATACCGCCCTTTCCAAGCCGCGCAATTGCACCTTCAGGTAAACCTCTCTGAGTGTTGTCTTGCGCGAAACTGATTGGAAGTACCGCAGCAACGCACAACAAAGTAGTGAAAAGAAGGCATCTTGTTTTCATAAATTATTTTCCTTACTTTTCTTCCGCTTTTGAGATAATTTTCTCCCAATCCCATAGCAGTACTGTACCATCATGGCTGCCACTTGCGAGGGTTTTCCCATCGTGCGAGAAAGCCAATGTTGTAATATCTTGCGTATGTCCTGTGAGAGTCGTTAGTTCACTACCTGTCTCCAAATTCCATATTTTAATTTCAACGTCCCAAAAATCCCTACCTGCCCCAAGGAAAGCGGTTCCATCATGTGAAAACGTAAATTCGCCATAGTATTCGCCTCCTTTATAAGGAAGTTTAATGTCTATAGTTGCTTGTGCTGCATCCAATTTCCACAAATATACCCTATGTAGACCCCCGATTGCAATAGTGTCACTATCGGGGGAGAATGCTAAGCCGCGAGCATTCAGAACGTCAAGGATAAGGACCGGATCTCTTGCATTCAGGTCCCATACCATTGTTTTAATAGAGGACTGGGTAGCAAGTTTTTTCCCGTCGGGTGAAAACATTAACCTTCCTGCGGTATGGTGTTTTGTATCAAAATGGAACAATTCCTGCCCAGTGATTACATCCCATCCCCGAATCCCTCTTGAAATGCTGCCTGAAAGAATCTTGTTATCTGGCGAGAATGCTAAAGCTCCGTATACACCTTTCTGTGTAAGTAAGGGAAGTTCAAAACCTTTATTGAGTTCCCACATTTGAATGGATTTTGTACCATTTTTATCTTGACAGGCAAAGAGTTTGGCATCCGATGACAAGGCAATTGCTTGAGTCAAATCACTCTGACCATCGGCAAAAGTTTTCAGGTGTCGGTGGTTCTTTAGACTCCACACATCAATTGTGCCGTTAAAGGCAGCAATTGCAACGTTGGTATCATTTTCAGTAAATGCGATTGATTTTATAGATCTTTTATGACCACTTGTAAAAGTAGTAATTTCTTTCCCTGTGACTGGATTCCAGAATCGGATAGTACCATCGTGACTACCACTTACAAGTGTGTTTCCATCCGGTGAGAACACTAATGCACGGATACCACTTGTATGTCCAACGAGTGTTGCGCGCTCGCGTCGGCTACTTACATCCCAGAGTTTGATTTTCTTTCTTACATCCCCGCTTGCTAATGTCTTGGCATCAGGTGAGAACGCTACAGCCTTCACCGCTGCTTTATGTCCTTTGAACGTAGCAAGTTTGGATCGCTTATTGATATTCCACACCTGCACCGTTTTATCTAAACTTGCACTTGCAAGTAATTTACCATCTGTTGAAAGGTCAAGTGTCGATATTACTGCGGGTGGTGTTTTGAAAACGTCTGAGATAATCTGTCGGATTAAACTATCTCCTCTAACATCCCTTTTAAAAAAACTTGAATGTCCCTTTAGTTTAGCAATTTGCTGTCCGGTGTCTGTCCACAAAAGTATCTCTCCATCGTCATTTCCGCTGACAAAGGTACTACTGTCTTGCGAAAACACAATTTTTTCATAATAAGGTCCTTTAAACTCATCTAACAATATGCGTCCGGTATTAACATCCCAATGTTTAATTCCCACTATGTCTTCCACACCGACAAGTTTTTTACCATCTTGAGAAAAAGCCAATGCTGCCATTGAATAGATGTTATCGGTTAATTTCAGTGTTGTGTGTTTTCTGCCAGTCTCCAGTTCCCACACTTGAACAATTCGGTTTTTAATTCCACCACTTGCCAGCAATTTTCCATCTGGTGAGAATGCAAGCGCGTTGACTTGTCCAGTATGTCCTGTGAACAGAGCAGTCTCTTTCCGACTTGCGACATCGTATAACCATACGCCAACATCCGTTCCGACAGCAAGGCGTGTGCCATCCGGTGAAAACCGCATGATATTAATTCCACCCTTACCAAGCCGCGCAATTGCACCATCGGGCAGACCGGCTTGGGTGTTATCTTGTGCGAAACTGGTTGGAAGCAGCATGGTCGTCAACAGAATAAGTGTGAAGGATAGTATCTTGGTTTTCATATATTAGTTTTCTCCGTTTTCTTTTGCTTTGTTAACTACTTTTTCCCAATCCCAAAGGAGCACCGTGCCATCACCACTTCCGCTTGCGAGTGTTTTCCCGTCGTGTGAAAATACAAGTGATGGAATTGACCATGTATGTCCAGATAAAGTGTTTAAGTTTAGTCCTGAATCAACATCCCGTAAACGGATGACATCATTCCTACCTGAAGATGATGAATCAATGACGGTTTTACCATCAGGCGATATTACAAGTCCTTTGCTAAATGCTCTTCTACTATTGTTGATTGGTCCTAATTTCTGCAGACCAGTTGGTGTAATACTCCACAATACAATCCCCTCATGATTTCCGTTTACGAGTACCTTGTTATTGGGGAAGAATGCCAATCCAGATGCTTCCTTGATCCCTGGCGGTGTGATTTCTGTTTGTGTTGTAACATCCCACACCCTTGTTTTGGTATGAGTACCGTAGGAAGCAAGCAGTTTGCTGTTAGGTGAGAAAATCAAATTATCTGCAAATGATATTCTTTCTTCAATGAAGAATAATTCCTTCCATGTGTCTATTTCCAAGATCCGAATACCTTTTAAATTGGTGGAATCAATATAGGTTGCAAGTAATTTACTATCAGGAGAAAAAGCATAAGAATCAGCATTTTCCTGAATCTTCAATATTTCATCTCCCGTTGGTAGAACAAAAATTCGCGTTTCACGATTTGGTAACCAAGTTGTTCTTACACCACCTTCATTTGAGCGTACAGTCGTATCGGAACCGTGGCTGACAAACAATCTGGCATCCTGTGATAATGCGGCTGCTTCTGTTTTATCGTGATATGCAATTGATGGTTTAGGTAGCAGCTTTCTGGTCTTTAAATCCCATATCTCAACCGTTCCATTTTCCGCAACTGTAGCCAACATGTTATCATCCTCTGTAAATGCCAACGAAATAATATCTGTCGTATGTCCTGCTGCAAAAATAGAAATTTCCTGTTTTGTTTTCACGTCCCAAAATCGTATAGTACTATCAGTACTGCCACTTGCCAGGATTTCTCCATTTGGGGAAAATGTAACTGCTTGGACACTGCCATCGTGTCCAGTAAGGGTTGTAATTTTCTCTTTTTTATTAACATCCCAAAAAATGATTGTTTCATCATTACTGCCACTTACAAGCATTTTACTGTCTGGCGAGAAAACAATTGAGTTGACTCGTTCTGTATGTCCAATAAACGTAACTGTTTCAGTGCTGGATGCGATATCCCATAGGCGGACAGTGCTATCATCATGAGCACTTGCAACTGTTTTCCCATCTGGTGCAAATGCCAGTACTTTAACTCCTTTTTGTGGTTTTGGTTCATGTATTGAGATACTGGTAAAAGGCGTTTTCGCTTCAAAAAGCGTTAACTGACGACCTGTGTATGCATCCCATAAACGGATTTCTCCATCCTTTCGGTCTCCACTAACAAAAGTTTTTCCATCTTTTGCGATTGCTATTCTATCATAAGCATGAGATGGTGAATGATCAGTCAAGAAAAAACTTTTTTCACCAATTGTAACATCCCAATGGATAATTTCACCAAAATAGTGTGGTGTAATCAACGTTTTACTGTCTTCAGAAAACGCAATTGCATAAGCCTTATTCTGCTGATGGGTAGCAGGAAGTGTTGATTTCTGCAAACCGGTCTCAAGATCCCATAATTGCACAACAAAGTTATCCATTTCTCCTACTGCAAGTATGCGATTATCTGGAGAAAAAGCTAAACAGTTCACATAAGAGACTGAATCCCCAATCCAATTATGTTCACCAAATATATTCTTGATTTTCTTATCTACTTGTCTTGTTATAGAAGGGATTAGTGCCTTTGCCTTACCTGTTTTCACATCGTATAACCATACGCCAATTGATGTGCCTACTGCCAGACGTGTGCCATCTGGTGAGAATTGCATCACGCTAATCCCACCTTTACCAAGCCGCGCAATTGCACCTTCAGGTAAGCCTACCTGTGTGTTGTCTTGACATATTCCGATTGGAAGTATTACTGCTATCAATAGACCTATAATGAAAAGTAGATATTTGGTTTTCATGTGCTGATATGCTTACTGATCTATCTGCCAGTATTATTTTATTCGCATGCGTATAAAGACCCAAGGGATCAATACAATAAACAGTGCAGCAAGTCCCATTATATAGAGATTCATTTTAACACTAAAAGAGGTAAAAATAGATATAATTATGCACACACAGATATAGACACTGGTTAAGAATTGAAATGCGTCACCACGTTCCTTATTACGAATAAAACGCCGCAACTCCGTTACAGCATTATACACAATTACTAATAAACAAAGTGCTAATAAATATTCTGCTTTAATCACTTTATCACCTCTTCACTTAATTTTGCCCGTTAATCTTGTTCGGTTTATTTTTTGCCGATATTTTTTCCCAATCCCATAAGAGGACAGTGCCATCTGCATCACCACTTGCAAGTGTTTTTCCATCGCTCGAAAAAACCAAGGCATGTATACCTAATGTATGTCCAGTCTGAATTGATGGATATTGTTGCCCCGATTTTACATCCCATACTTGTATTTCTCTCGGTATCTTAGAGTCACGCGTAGCGATCAGAAGCTTTTCTCCATCAGGAGAGAAAATCAATTTCCCAACCTGCAGCTTCTTCTGTGCAGTAAGTGGATTATGGATTCCCTCATCTGATTTGAGATCCCACAGATAGATTTGGTTCCTTACATATACAACAGCGAGAATAGTATTATCAGGTGAAATCGCAATAGCTTTTGTATGGTCACGTATCGGTGCCTTAATTGTAAAAATTTCTTGTCCGGTGTTAACATCCCAAAAATGTGTCACACCTTTGATTCCTCCTGTTGCGAGGATCGTGCCATCTTGCGAAAATGTAACAACCACATCAGTGAAAAATTGTTTAACGTTCAAACGTGATATTTCTGATCCAGTATTGATGTTCCATAGACTCGTCTCATCTGGGTTGCTAATTGCAAGTATTCTGTTATCTGGTGAGAATGCCAAAGCATTGCTGCTTTGCGGAAAAGCGTGGAGTTCTTCACCCGCAATCAGTGACCATAGACGGGTTTCTGAATGTGATGACCAACTTGTACTTGCATTACCACTTCTTGAACGAACGGTAGCGTCTGCTCCATTACTTGCAAAGAGTGTAGCATCTTGTGAAAAAGCTAATGCCGTAGTCGTATCGTAATGTGCAACTGCTGGTGAAGGTTGTTGTTGTCCGGTTTCTACGTTCCAAATCTGAACTGACCCAGTAGACGTTGCCGTAGCGATGGTAGTGTTATCTGCAGAGAATGCTACATCCCCAATCCATCCTGTATGTCCGGTTGCAAAGATAGACATTTCACGTCCTGTGTTAGCATTCCAAAATCGAATAGTACCGTCCATACTTCCACTTGCGAGGATATTTCCATCAGGTGAGAATGTGAGTTCTCTTACACCAGCACGATGTCCTGTGAGAACAGTTTGTCTACGTTTCTTATCCACATTCCACAATACGATCGTTTTATCAGCACTGCTACTGGCAAGTATTGATTTATTAGGAGAAAACTTTAGGGTGTTAATCCGTCCCGTATGCCCCTTGAGTGTAGCAATTTCGGTGCCGTCTGTGACATTCCACAGCCGCACAGTGTTGTCATCATGACCACTGGCAGCAGTCTTCGTATCCGATGAAAATACAAGTGCATGTATACCTTTCTGAGGTTCACGTTCCTTTCGTGAAATACCTGCAAACTTAGTCTTTGCTTTGAAAATAGAGAGTTGTCGTCCGGTACCTGTCTCCCATAAACGGATTTTTCCGTCCTTTGGATCACCGCTGACAAAGGTTGTACTGTTTGCAGATAATGCCAAAACATCAAATGAATGCATGCTGGGTTTACCATCTTCTTCTATGAAGGCAAGGTCTGGACGATAGCTACCTATCTGTAGCTGCAAGTTCCCAGATGAAACATCCCAATGGTAAATATCACCAAGATTAGTTGGCGTAATAAGGGTCTTGTCATCCGTGCTAAATCCGATCTCCGATACCGAATCGCTCTTAGATGTTAAGGGCAGCGTTAAGAGTTCTTCGCCGGTTACTACATCCCACAACTGAACAACACCGTTTTTTGATTCTCCCGTAGCAAGAATACGGTTGTCATTGGAAAATGCTAAATGGTTCACATAAGCAGTTACGGCGGCCTGCCATTCTTTTGTGTTAGAAGGGTCAAATGCTTTATTGTCAACGCGCCTTGATTGTGAAGGAAACAATGCGACAGCGTTACGGGTGTTCACATTATATAGCCAGACACCGATGGTAGTTCCTACAGCGAGGTAAACACCATCGGAAGAAAACTGCATCACAGTGATTCTCCCTTTTCCAAGTCGTGCAATTGCCCCATCTGGGAGACCTATCTGTGTGTTGTCTTGGCAAAAACCGGTTGGTAGTATTACTACTGTCAATAGAACCCAAATAAAAAGTAGATATTTGACTTTCATGTGTTTAAGTTCCTCACAGATTAACCTGTAGGTCAATATCATCATGTTCGCATACTTACCTTTGAATTACATGTGAAAATGTAGTGAAACATTTTACAGCAAATTCATTATGTTTTTCTTGTAACAACATGGTATATCTC
>VXOP01000274.1 GCA_009839975.1 Candidatus Poribacteria bacterium | reverse complement strand
ATGAAGATTAAGTTATTAATTCGGTAATTCTCAATATCCCAAACTCGGTAGGTGCGATTTCCTAATCGCACCATAGGTGCCAATTTAAGGAAATACGAAGCGATAATACCCCCAGGTCGGTAGGTGCGATTTCCTAATCGCACCGGATCCTTCACGGAAACCCTAAATGAAACAGGTTTTCCAGCATCTGGAGCTTCCAACGTCCTTGTTTAAGTTCCGATGCGATACGGAAATCGCATCTACCGGGCCTGGGAACATCACTAAATTGACGCTTATGGTGCGATTTCCTAATCGCACCGGGTTTTTCTTAGTGTAGGGTAGCCGATGAACTTCGCAGTTCATCAGCCCCCTCCGAACCGTGCGTGCGACTTTCACCGCACACGGCTCTCCCAGTTAGTGATAGTAGCAATGGCTTGTTTTCGGTTCTTGATGTAGTCTATGTTGTTATCCGAAAGTTTGCTCATTACCTGACTTGTGAATATCCTATGTAGTTCTCTATGACATTCGGTGTGCAGAAGCCGTAGGTTGCTATAGTCGTTACTGCCCCCGAATGATACAGGTTTTAGATGATGTATGTGAACATCGGTATCCTGTATTTGACTTTGGGTAATCTGTCCTTTACAATGGGGACATATACCTTTCTGTTGTTTATAGAGTCTATGCATCTTTACAGAAAATATCTGATTATATGCGTTGGTATATTCACGCTTATTCCAGTATTCAATGGTTTCGGGGTCTCTATTATAGACCCTTATATTGTTCTTGACCTTTACAAACCTCTTTATTGGTATGCTACTAAGACGAAAGAGTGTTGTGTCCTTTTCTTTGTCTCTGAACATTGCTCTTATCTTTCCGACTCTTGAGAAATATTTATTTATTACCCAAGATTTAGATTTATTGGAGTGTCGTCTTTTCGCCCATCTGTAGACTTTTTGCCACATTTCTCTATCAATATATTGAAATGTGTTTTTGGCTACACAATGGCGGTAATACATTCCCCAACCTATCAGTTTCGGATTTAGTAAGAGGATTATATGTTCTTGCGTTGCCGTTTTGGCTTCACTTAGAACTTTCTTACAATTTCTGAGTAAAGTTAAGACTTTTTCTTTCTCTGGTTTTATCAGAAGTATGTAGTTTTCCCATTTGTTATCTGTGGCTTTCAGTTTTCCTTTCTTCTTATACTTTCTAAAGTTGAATCCAAGAAAATTGAAACCTTTCGTAATATGGGTAATCTTGGTCTTTTCTTCAGATAGTGTTAGTCCTATGGTTTGGAGAAAATCTGCTATTTCTGATTTCCTGCTAACTGCTTCCTTTTCAGATACGCAGATAACTACGAAGTCGTCTGCATATCTTATTATAGGGTTGACTTTTTCTACTACGCTTTTTCTTGTGCGTTTGTAGCCATACTTTTCGTAGCAGAAGTTGTCTAACGCTGTTAGTGCCACATTGGCAAGTAATGGTGAAATTACTCCCCCTTGTGGTGTCCCAGTATCATTGCAGTAGATTTCTCCATTGTGAAAAATATCTGTCTTTAGTATCTTGCCAATTAGTTCAGTTGACCATTTAGGAACTGCCCAATTTGCTAATGTTTCCAATATGTGATTGTGATTGATGTTGTCAAAGCAACCTTTTATATCTCCTTCAATTACATATCGTTTGCTTTTGATTGTGGACAATTTCAGAAATAGTGCCATTTGAGCATCTTGGCAACTTCGTTTGGGTCTGAACCCAAAACTATTATGACTAAAGTGATATTCTGCTATCGGGTCTATCGCTATCCGAAGTATATCTTGAACAATCCTGTCGTGTAGAGTTGGTATGCCAAGTGGTCGTTTTTTACCATTTGGTTTTGGAATGTAGACACGCTTTATTTGGTCGGGCTTTTTGAAAATGTCAATGTTGTCTAATAGTCTTAGACGCATCGCATTTTGTTCTTGCCGTGTTGCCATTTTGGGTATCGCTATTCCGTCTACTCCCGCTGTATATTTGCCTTGATTCCTTTGGGTGATTTTCCAAACGGACAAAACTCTAACAGCGTTTGATTTTCTTGTCAAGAGATTGAACGATTCGCGAATGCTGTCTTTGTCTTTATCAGCAACCGCTTTGTCCATTCTTCTCTGTATTGAGAGTATCTTTCTTTCGCAGTTTCTGATGTTTTCTGCGGTGAATAAATAATCTCCATTGAGTTGATATGCGGACATATATTTCACTCCGTTTTGGTAAAATACAGATTAGAACTTTCAAAGAACTAACTCTGATTAGGCTTTGCTAATCTCCTCAACCTTGCGGACTCAATGAGTTCGGTTAGGTTCTTTCTGATTTCTTGCTAACGAATATCGTAATTGATTTAGTGTTATCCTATACCCCATTTCATTAGGTATCCTAATGTTGTGTCTACTCAACCTAATTGAACAATAAAAGGAAAGTATTGTTCTTGGATTACAAACCTTGAAAATGTAATCTTTAGACACCATAATTTAGGAAATTAGATTTCCATCAAGGCGTTATGTTTCACTTTATGAGGCTTATGAATATTCAACTTTCGCTTACACTTGTCAATTTTATCTGACGCATCTGCTACGGGACTCTTATGAGTTTGCCTATCCCTGTGATGTTCGCCATTTTCTCCTTGCTTCCCACATAGTCGTTTCCGATATGCAGTTAGGATAAGATATAAAGTGTTAGGTTCACTTAGTGGGAATCAAACCCACATTTCGTTAGTATTCTTCAGAACGCACTCCCTTTTAGTGAATTCGGTTCTTGGTCAGATGTGCCATTTTCCAATTCCTGATAGAACAAAATACCGTCCCGATCTTGGTCAAGTTCATACTGACGCAGAATCTGTTCTGCTTCCCGAAGATAAGATCTGTCACCTTTGGTAAGACTCACATAAGTTTTGAACCCCTTGTAAGCCTTAGCAAATTCACGAATGGCACGATAACAAACTGCCTGTTGATAGACCGCCTCATTCCGCCACGCCTCGGATTCTGCTGCATTATCAAATAGGTCTTCATAAGCATCTATTGCACGTTCATACTGACCATTCTGTTGATAAAGGGCACCGGTTTGGAAATACGCATCGGCGACAGCAAACTTCTTGTGTGAAAGATCGCTAATTATCACCTTAAAGGTTTCAATAGCGTTCGGATAATTCCGTAGTTCTTTCCAGTTTCTGGCAATTTGCTGGAAATTCTGCACAACAACGTCGGTCCGTGCCATCAACCATTTCTCAGAGGGGCGAATGTATCGACCATCCTCTTCAAAATCTCTTGCTTTCTTGCTCCTATACTGCAAGTTTTCATCTTGCAACTGTTTGATCTCTGTCAATAGTTTCTGTGCTTTATTCAACAAGATGACAACTTGTTCAGCTTCGTAAGTATCGGGAAAATTCTGAGCAACTTTTACAAAAGCACCCCAACCACCAGAGTTCGTATAATCATACAATTTGTAAAAGTAGATATTTCCTACCTGATATTGTGCTTGGACGCCTCTTTTATGATCGGGGAACTCTCTAGCCATTCTTTCAAAAGTTTCTATAGCTTGAGGGTAATTTTCCAACGCTTCATAAGCCTGTGCAACCTTGTAGAGCGACGTCGCTGCTATATCATAAGTCTCTTCCAACTCTTCGGCATCAGCGGTGCCTTCCGCCTTTTGGGTATCATAGAGTGCCTTATAGTTCTGATAATTCGCAAGTTCAGTGGTAATAAGTTGTCGGCTCTTAAGTATATTAGCACTACCACTTTTGGCTTCACTGGCATAGTAACCAGTTGGATCAAGTTCAACTATAGCTTTATAATGTTCATCTGCTTTATCCCACTCATAATATTTCTTATAAATTCGGGCAATTTGATAGTGGGAGCGCTGTGCATATTTTCCATCTGCATCTTGAGCAATAACCTCCAGATAAATGGACATAGCTCTATCATATAGTTCCTGCTGTTTAGCACGCGCTTTTTGCTTCTCTTCTGCATCATCTGAACGCGTGACAATGGCTGCTGCTGCGTCATAAGCGTTGTCCGCATTTTGAATTTTCGCACTCAGTGGAACAATGTTGATATTGCCAATACTACCTATACAGCCGATATGCGTTACCAACAGTAAACCGAGTAAGAAAATAGTGAGAAAGTTTCGGTCTATTCTTAGAGCGAAACCGGGGATGAAACGGGTCATCGTTTTTAATCCTCCTTAAAAATGAAATATGTAAATCTACCAGTCAGGAATGCGTAATTCTGGTCTTTGATTATGCTGTTAGTATAACAGATGCACAAAATTTGTCAAGAAAATTCAGATACATAAAATAAATATCCACGCCACACCAACAAAACCTATTGACAAACACAATCAAAAAATATAAAATAATTTAAAGCAAACGCAAAAATCTTAAATCTGTTATGAAGATTTAGGTTATTAATCGGGTAATATGCGGAAGGGGAAACCGATAATATGCGGTCTGGGAAACCCAGCCCCTACGATGGTTCTGATGCATTGGATTACCCAAATATTTATTTAATCTTCATTACAGATTGTTCGGAGGTAAAATATGGCACACGCGGACTATAAAATAGGGGTTGTTGGTGTAGGAAGAATGGGAGCAAACATCGCACGACACCTAAAGGACGATGGGTTTCAAGTCGTTGTTGTATACGATGCTGCAACGGAACGCGCAAAAGAAGTGGCTTCAGAACTCGGAGCAACTGCTACCGACAAATTAGCACAGGTCACCGCACTGGCAGATTACATCATCACCGTTGTAACAGATGATAATGCCATGAGACAGATATTCTCTGACGACGCGGACGACAGCCTACTCAAAAACGCATCAGATACAGTCTTTATCAATTGTGCAACGATTAGTCCACAGACACATGTAGATGTTGAAGCACTTGCAGCAAAGCACGGTGCAGAAAGTCTTGAAGGATGTATGGCAAGTAGCATCACACAGGCACGTGAAGGCACACTATATCTCATGTGTGGCGGGAAAAAAGAGACTTTTGACAAAACACGACCCATACTGGATTCTATGAGTGTTTCCCTTCGGTATATCGGAGAAGCAGGACAGGCAGCTCAGGTCAAAGCATTGGTCAACATGGTCATGAACATCAACACAGCAGGACTCGCAGAAGGACTCGGATTAGGTGCCGCACTCGGTCTGGACTTGGAGATGTTGCAAGAGGTCTTTGCACAAACCGGGGCAAACTCTCGCGTTTTAGAAACCGATGGAGAGGACATGCAAATACGCGATCACGAATGTTATTTCTCTGCTGCACACGCATCTAAAGATTCAGGCATCGCACTTGACCTCGCCGATGAAGCAGGAATCTCACTACCACTGGCACAAGCAACGAAAGATCAGTATGATCGCATGATTGACCTCGGATTAGGGGAATTGGACAAATCTGGTGTCGCTGAATTGACGTTCCCCGGACGCGGAAAAATACGCGTAATGAAGTCCTAACACATGTCTACCCGATAAATCACGTTGGAAACTGACCATAGTAAACCTTGTAATTTGCGAGACATCTTCTGTAGCACATTCTGTTAGATTGTGCATGCAAAGTCTGGTAAACCAGAAGTATTCCATTAATTTTAAAGTTCACTATAATACTGGAAAACATAAAAAACCGATGATGAAAGGCGTAATTCTCGCTGCAGGATTAGGCAGCCGTCTACACCCGCTTACCAAGGTTACCAGCAAACACCTGCTCCCTGTTGCCAATGAACCGATGATCTATCACGGTATCAGGAAACTTTCAGAAGCAGGAATCACCGATATCCTCATCATAACAAATCCTTGCCATGTCGGTGATTTTGTGAACGCATTAGGTAGTGGAACAGACTTCGGTTGCGATTTTACCTATCGCGTGCAAGAAGAAGCAAAGGGTATCGCACATGCACTCGCTTTAGCAGAAGGTTTCGCTGCCGATGGTAAAATAGGTGTCCTACTTGGTGACAACATCTTTAATGCCTCAATCCAACAGGTGGTTGCCGATTTTCATGCACAACAGACAGGCGCACGGGTTCTACTCAAGGAGGTAGACGATCCAGAACGTTTCGGAGTCGCTACCATGCACGGAAACAGAATTGTCGCAATTGAAGAGAAACCTAACCAACCTAAAACCAATTATGCGGTAATCGGTCTCTATTTTTACGATTCAACCGTCTTTGATATTATCAGAAATACTGAACCTTCAGCACGGGGTGAATACGAAATTACGACAGTTAACAATATCTATATTGAACGAGAGCAGCTTGAATACAGTTTTTTAGAGGGTGAATGGGTTGACGCTGGGACTTTTGATTCCTTCGCTGAAGCACATAGAATTCTTACAAATCAGAAGGAATAGCATTGGACGCAACACAAAAACCATATTTATCTATTGTTGTCCCGGTTTACAACGAGGAAGAAAATGTCCGACCACTGTTTGAAAAAATTCGGGAGGTATGTGAGACAATCGGCAGAACCTATGAAGTGCTTTTTGTGGACGATGGGAGCGTAGATAACACCTTTGAAGTTTTATCCGAATTGCGAAATCATGAACCGTGTTTAGCAGTAATACGATTTCAAGAGAATGCCGGGCAGACAGCTGCGATGGCAGCAGGTTTTGAATTTGCACAAGGCGAACGAATTATCAGCATGGATGGTGACCTGCAAAATGATCCAGCGGATATTCCGAGGTTACTTCAGAAACTTGACGAAGACTACGACCTCGTATGCGGATGGCGGAGAGAACGACAGGACAAATTTTGGACAAGACGGGTCCCCTCTGTCGTTGCCAATTGGATAATTAGCAAAGTCACTGGCGTGAGAATTCATGACAACGGTTGCTCACTTAAAGCATACCGTTCCGAAATCATTAAGCAGGTGCCGCTTTATGGAGAGATGCATCGGTTTATTCCAGCGATGTCTACTGTTGTCGGCGCACGTATCGCAGAAATTGTTGTGAAGCATCATCCACGACAGTTTGGAACAAGCAAATACGGACTCGGTAGGGTTTGGCGCGTCGTACTGGACATTTTAGCATTTAAACTGATCCTCTCAATTTTTGCACGACAACCAAATTCTAAAAACCAATCATCTACGCAACGACCCTATCAGAACCAAATCAATCCGAAATTCAATGTCTATAGAGTTGCAGGGCTGCTCAGTCTTCCCTTCTTTCTGATTGGAAGCCTCCTAATTAATGTTACAGTCAATGCCGGAATTAGTTGTATAGGCATAGGTGTATCCCTAATGCTTGTTAGTGTAATAACAGGATGGTCGCTTGCGAAGGCACAGCGCGAAGCAGCAGATTTAAGTCCACTGGCATCTTTTTTCATCTATCGTTGCGCAAGACGACCCATACGTATCTTTGGTCCCCTTGGCATCATGTTATTATTGTTAGGTAGCATTTTAACTTTTCAGTTTCCTCACATCGGACCCATTCTGATATGTATCGGTGTTGTCATTTTCTTTTTCGGTTTGTTCGGAGAAATTATCGCCTACGCAAACGCGAAACGCGTAATAGATTATACTGTAGAAATATTTTTGAATGCCAAAGATGAGGTAAAACGTGTCGAGAATGTCTACTGACAAGTGGCGCACCGAATTTCCGGTCACCAATACTTATATCTATATGAACCACGCAGGTGTTGCACCATTATCACACCGAGCAGCCGAAGCAATGACAGCATTTGTAGAGGATGCTACAATCAATGGTGCTGTAAATGTTGATGACTGGGTTGAAACTGCCGAACAGTGCAGATCACTTGCAGCGAAGCTCGTAAATGCAGATGCCTCAGAAATCGCGTTTATGAAAAACACCACACAGGGAATACTCATCGCCGCAAACGGCATCGATTGGAATCAAGGAGATAACGTCGTCACAACAGCAGTCGAATTTCCCGCTAATGTATATCCGTGGTGGAGTCTAAAAGAAAGATACGGTGTTGAAACCCGTATGGTACCAGAGAAAGAGGGACGCATTCGCATTGAAGACATTATCTTAGCAATTGATGAGAACACACGAGTCGTAACAATTAGCCACGTTGAATTCGCTTCCGGTTTCAGAAACGACATCAAAGCAATCGGTGAAATCTGTAATGAACGCGATATCTGGTTTGTCGTGGACGCTATTCAGAGTTTGGGTGCCATTGATGTTGATGTAAAATCTGCGTATGTTGATATCCTCGCAGCAGATGGACATAAATGGTTGCTTGCACCAGAAGGTGCAGCCATCTTCTACTGTGCAAATGACAAACTTGAGCGGCTTATAAACACAAATATTGGATGGGCAAGTGTTGTCAATCCTCGCGATTTTCTGATTTATGACCTTACACAAAAACCGGATGCAACCCGTTTTGAAGAAGGTTCATATAACAGTGTCGGTCTATATGGACTGAAAGCAGCAATTGAATTGTTGCTTGAAGTCGGCATATCAAATATCAAGACACATATTTTGCAGATTACAGAAAACCTAATTGAAGGATTAGCAGCGAAAGGGTATCGTGTCATTACACCTACACGCAATTCTGAACGTGCTGGAATCGTTATATTTGAAAGTGATCGCAATACACCAGCAGAACTTTTTGAAATGCTCAATCAAAAGAATATCATTACTGCAGAACGGGGAAGTGGTCTCAGAGTATCACCACATTTCTATAACACAGAATCGGAAATCAGACATCTACTTGATGTTCTACCTAACCTGTAATATAATAAAGATAAACATATCAAGCAGAATAAGAATAATGTCAAACACAGAACAAAAACTTCACATGCATATCTTCAAATACGGTTTATCACTCATCATAAGTTTCCTAATCATCGTTGCTGGGTGTACAGTCCCAGGCAGTGGTCAGAAATCAAGTCGCATAAAGTTCTCTATCCAAAACACCCTTCCAATTGAAAGAAAAAACGTTCCTATTGTCCTAACGATAGACCAATTGCAAAATGTCAGTCCCGATATTACACTTAATGCCTTAGTTGTTGTTACCGGTAAGGAGCGACGAGAGACGATGATCCCCGCACAAGCCGATGACATTAACTACGATGGAGAACGCGATCAACTGGTTTTTCTAATAAACCTTGCAGCAGAGGAAAAAAAAGAGATTTCAATCTTATATAAACCAAATGTCAAAGCAACGGTTACACTGGATGTCAATAAACAGACACGCGCAGGTATATTTCCTAAACTCCATGCTGTCGCTGCATTAGAATCAGACCTACTCGCTTATGTCCTAAAACCTAATGGAGCTGTGGTAGCCTACGGTAAGAAACGCGAACATTTATTTACCGTAGATAAAATGTTCCAGAATGAATTAGATAACAACGCACCATTCTCTCCAGAGTTTAGATTACACTTTGAGACTTATAACATCAACCTCACACAGAGACCGCAAGCATTAATTATAGATATTGAGAAACCTGAACACCGATGGGTGATACGGGATTTAGAGAATCAAGAAGATTTCTATGTCCGCAAATCTGATGAACAACTCAATATCTATAAATCAATCGGATTGTCACTCAATGCACTTTTACCCAAACAGGACAACCCCAAACATGATAATAATGTAGAAGACACGACCATGGTTGTCCTAACACCTCACGTTGATAGGATAGGGTGTGGCGGTTTTGCACTATGGCACAAAACAGAACAACGATTAATCCCAATTCCTAATGAAGGCGATTACGTTAGAGTGCTGGCAAATGGATCGATACGTTCTATTGTTCAAAGGATACTGCCGAATTGGAATGTCGGTGGCGAAACATTCCAACTCACATATACCACTTATATCTATGGGAGTAACCCATGGCTTGAACATTACATACATGTTGACAGACAACTACCACCGGACTATGCTATCGTTGTCGGTATTCCAAAACTAAAAGAGACATTCGGTGTTGATGAAGACAAGGGATTGCTGTGGAGTTGGGGAACAGACCCAAATGAAACCGACTCGCTCGGTATGGCACTTATCTATCCCACTGCACAGACATCTGGACCGGTTGATACGGATCCATCCCTAATTACAATCACCTTACATCCTGATGATGCAGGACGTCTGGGGTATCGTTCATTGGCAATTTGGAATGGCGGTATAAACGGGATAGAGACCCAAGCGGAATTCAAACAATACCTTCAGAAGATGATGACAACAATGGAAAATGTGCCGAGAATCACATTTATACCGTTAGAGGAAGGCCAGTAAATATTTTTGGGTGATAGAAAAGGCAGAAGGTTCAATGCTTATCAAGGAAACGTGTTTAAAACTAATCGCAGCACAACGTACAGATGAAATCGTTGTTACAACAATGGGTATGACCGCACCGTGGGGTGAAATATCAGAACATCCGTTAGACTTCGCATCAGTCGGAAGTGCGATGGGACACGCAGCTGATTTCGCTCTCGGTATTGCACTGGCAAAACCTGAGAAAAAAGTTGTCGTGCTAAATGGTGATGGCAGTATGCTAATGTGTTTAGGTACCCTCGCAACGATTACGGGTTTGGAACACCCACCGAAAAACTACCTACTTTTTGTTTGCGACAACGGGACTTATGAAGTAACAGGAAATCAACCTGTCCCACGCAACGCAGATTTTAGTTGGACAACAATAGCTAAAGGAACAGGTTTTGAACATGTATATGAATTTGATCAAATAAATACACTTGAGACCGATCTACCGAAAATCTGGATTCAACCAGGTCCTGTTTTTGTAAACTTGAGAATTGCGGAAGCTGCTGAACCGCCACCTGACCGATGGGGTGGTTTTCCATATCCGTACCTACAGGAGTCACTTGCAACATCAACACATAAACTACGAAAAGCACTTGAAGATTAGCAAAGCTCAATGCCTGAAAATATAGTAAAGTTAACAATGAAAGAGACATTCCTCGTAGGGGCGAGGTCCTCTCGCCCGCTGTGGCGTGTTTTGACAATTCTGAAATCCACTATAAGGAAATAACTATGTCTTCAAAATTAGAAACTCGCAGAATGGGACGAACAGAGATGCGTCCGAATGCATTAGCACTCGGCGCAGCATGGATATACGGAAGAGCCGATGCAGAGGTTATCGCAGCTATCCGACGTGCTACTGAACTTGGAATGAATTACATCGACACATATCCAGGGCACTCTGAACACCTCTGGGGAGAAGCACTATCCGGAGGCTTGAGAGAAAAAATCTATCTGCAAGCCAAAGTCGGCACACATCCTGAGCGTAGGAAAGATTTTTCAGCAGATGGCACAAGATGGAGTGTTACCAACAGTCTTAAAGATTTTCGTACCGATTATCTGGATGCTGTACTCATCCATGACCCGTTGGACATGGAAAGTGTGCTGGATAAAGGACGCGCATTGGACACATTATTGGAGATGAAAGAGGAGGGATTGATACGAAATATCGGCGCAGGTGTCCGTTCACACGAATTTCATAAAACACTGATTGAAACAGGACATATTGATATTATCCTCACATTTTTAGACTATACGTTGTTATCACAGTCTGTAGCACAAACAACTTTACCGTTAGCGCGCGAACACGATGTCGGCATCATCCTCGCAAGTCCTTTGGGAATGGGAAGTTTGACAGGAGCAAAACCAAACGTTGAAGAGGAACGGAGAAGAAATCCTGATGCTGAACCAAAAGCTTATGCAATGTGGAAATGGTGTCAGGAACGTGATGTCAATATACGACACTTGGCGATGCAGTTCTGTCTCGCAGCACCAATAGATGGTGTTGTCATGTTCGGGCCCGCTAACATAGCACAAGTAGAAGATGGATATGAAGCCGCAACGACTCACATATCAGAAGAAATATGGCAAGCGTTTGAAGCCGAATTTGGCATCAGACGCGGAACGTAAGAAAGAATAAACGCAGCACAACGAACAAACTGCGGAATTTGTGAGAACAAGACCCCATCACAACCCAAACCTCACCAACTGAGATAGACAACTCGAAAATCAAAAAACAACCCAAAGATGCTGATAATAGACGCAACTATGACATCACCAATAACCAAGCCGATGAAGAATGGAATGGCACGCCGATATAGCCGAACCCCACCGGTTGTAAGCAAAATCCGTTTTACCACCCAGCTGATTAAAATCGGAAACCAAAGACCTGTAAACGTCCACCAACTGGAAACGACATAACCAACCGGATGGAGTGGGAACTGAATAAATCGCCACCGCAATAGCAGTAGACTGACAGCAAAAGTGAACCCACCTGCAGTATACAACATTCCTCCGAAGTTCGTTTCACTGGGATTGTAAAGCCATCCCGCGAGGCGATTGAATGCTGCGCGGGCATACCATGAACGCGCATTCTCTAAACCAACATTATAGGAGAGATGCAGATGTCCCCACGCAGCAGAAAGCGCACCAACAAAAATCGCTATCGCTAAAACCCATATTAATTGCGTAGGATTAAAGCGGGTTTGATGTGCAAGCTTGAGTGCTTCCAATTGATGTGGCATCGGGTGTGCACGATACGAGAGATGATTTAACCAGAAAAATAACGACATCACAGTTAGATTACGATTGCCAATGCGACGTGTCCCGATTGCGTCTGTTAGAAGTAGGTCGGGACCTGCGTTGTATAGATCGTGTGCAGGCGGTCCCAATTCCGCACGGATACGGGTGATAGTGATGGACATCGCGAAGTACAGCACGAAAAACAGGGCTGCAAACCACAAAGACATCCCCGCTTTCATACAAAAGGCAAGAATCAAGACGAAACCTATAATCGCACCTACAAGTGCTGTTCTGTAGCGTAACGCTTCCTCCTCATCACTCTCTGTTGATGCACGACTCTTGAAAAAAGCCTGTAACACACTTTTGAAATGTGCGCGTCCCACCCATATCGTCCACAGGAAGAGTGCTATCCACACACCCCGAATCTGTGCCATCTCTCTCGGAAATCCTATCGCACTGCGCCAACCGAAACTTTGACCAACAATCCGTTGAAAATGCCAAAATAGATGAAAAAACCAGCAGGAAAATCCAAGATCAAGTGGAATCAGGAAACCAACACCGATGGCAAATGGAAAGAAACTGATACGGAAACCAGGGTTATTCATCGCACTCCACGGACTTTCCGTAATACGAAACCTATGATACAGCGGAATTGTAGGGAAAACCGGATTGATCTGGTGTAAACTATAGAGAAGATTCAACAAGGCAGCGATGCATAATCCTACTGTCATCATGCGTCTATTGAAAAATCGGCTTTTTCCCTGCGTTATTTCTAACGGTAATTGTGCTATCGGATAGGTGAGCCGTTCATGTTCCTGCCACTGTTTGCGTAAAAGCACATTAAGGCAGAGCATCGTAACACCGATAACAAGACAAAAACCAACCCATACTAACGTTGGCTGCAACCACGCTTGTATATGAGATTGAAGATAGAACGTAGATTCACCTTCATAGAAACCGCGTAATACTTCGTGCTTACCGACAACAAGCCAATCAGGGAGATGCTGATGAAAGAGTTGCGTCCATTCGTTTTCGGGTGTTGCATACCAGAAGCCGTTCCCCATCAACGGCACGAGTACTTGCAGCATATCACGTCCAGCGAAAACGGAGGCTTGGCATAGCATTGCATAGATTACCAATAGTTCGCTTTGTGTAAACGCAAGTTTGGGTCGTAATCTGCGGAGTAATGCATTAAGGGAAATCAGCACAAGCAGCGTAAACAGCACATTGAACAACAATGCTAAACTTGTGGGACGGTTGGAATCCCAGATATAACTGAGATGTAAAATCCAATAGCTATTGAGCGGGATAAGGGTAATGCCGATAAGCGTTGCACGTAACGTGATAGGACTTCTTGATAGTGGCTTCATAAAATTCAGGAAGCTTCAGAAACTGTTGCTGTGTCATCTGTGTCTTCAACTTTCGTGGATACATCGGATTTTCCGGCAATGAAGAGGAACCAAAATGTTAACCCGATGGCAATGATAATCCAGAGGAACCCCCAGAATTCTGTCGGCAGTGGTGTCACTTCTGATAGCATCCGAGCGTCAGATGGTAATTCCGAACGATCCAAAACATCACTCTTAATGTCAAGAATTGCATAAAGGCAGCTTGTTAAACCGATGACGCGTAATAGCCAATCGTTCACCTTCTCTGGCAGGAAAAAACCGATAAGGATCAGCACCACCCCAAAACCGATACCGAACAGATAGGTAAACAGATCAGTTCCAAAACCGATAGAGATCGCTACCATACCGACTCCTATCAGCACGCTTATGACTTTATCGTAATGTGTCATCGACGCTAATAACAGGATAAAACCACCCCATAGTAGACTTCCGAGATAACCTGCGGTGAGAATCCAGAAGCGCGAACCTCCCCGTGTCATTGCCAATCCACCTTCATGCTGATTGACATTGAGACTGACTATTTCTCCACCAGTAGCAATCGCTGCAACGCCATGACTGACCTCGTGCATAAACACAACAAAGATTTTGAGCGGATACATTACAATGGTATTCCACAACAGCGCAACAG